>JBOHJU010000088.1:0-9471 GCA_050728755.1 Methylocella sp. | reverse complement strand
GATCAGGCCTTCGATCCCCGGTTCGAGCTCGACGAAGGCGCCATAGTCGGTGATGTTCGTCACCCGGCCCTGGAACCGCGCACCGGC
Source organism: Methylocella sp. (assembly GCA_050728755.1). Lineage (GTDB taxonomy): Bacteria > Pseudomonadota > Alphaproteobacteria > Rhizobiales > Beijerinckiaceae > Methylocapsa. Next base: position 9,384 of record JBOHJU010000088.1, on the reverse strand, counting down.
CGGATATTTCGCCTCGATGCCTTGCCATGGGTCGTCGAGCAACTGCTTCATGCCGAGCGAGATGCGGTGGGTCTCGTGATTGACCTTGATGATTTTTACCCGCACCGTCTGGCCGATCGTCAAAACCTCGGTCGGATGGTTGACTCGCCGCCAGGCGACATCGGTCACGTGGAGGAGCCCGTCGATGCCGCCAAGATCGACAAAGGCGCCGTAATCGGTGATGTTCTTCACCACGCCGTCGATCACCTGAGCTTCCGCGAGGTTGGCGACGATCTCATTGCGTTGCTCGGCGCGGGATTCCTCGAGCACGGTGCGCCGCGAGACGACGATATTGCCCCGGCGGCGGTCCATTTTCAGGATTTGGAAGGGCTGCGGCGTCTGCATCAAAGGCGTCACGTCGCGGATCGGGCGGATATCGACTTGGCTGCGCGGCAAGAACGCCACGGCGCCGTCGAGATCGACGGTGAAGCCGCCCTTGACCTGGTTGAAGATGACGCCTTCGACCTTTTCTTGTTTCTCGAAAGCCCTTTCGAGCTTGACCCAGCTTTCCTCGCGCCGCGCCTTGTCGCGCGAAATGACCGCCTCGCCGAGCGCGTTCTCGATCCGCTCGAGATAAACCTCGACCTTGTCGCCGACGGCGAGCTTGCCCTGCCGCCCGGGCCCTTGAAATTCCTTGAGGGCGACGCGGCCCTCGGTCTTCAGACCGAGATCGATGACGGCGACATCTTTTTCAATCGCGACGACGAGCCCCTTGACGACGGAGCCCTCGAAGGCCTCGTTCTGGCTGTAGCTCTCGTCGAGAAGTGCGGCGAAATCCTCGCGCGTCGGCGCGTAGGTGTCGGTAGATACCATTCGTTCTCCTGCTTGCCCGAATGCGGATGGCGCCGGGGTATGGGTTGGCTGTGCTTCTTGTCCGCCTGTATTCGCCGCGATCGCGGCCAAACCCGCGAAGAGAGGCCGACGCTAAGGACGGCGGCAAGAAGCAGCCTCAGCCTGCTATGTAGCAACAGGGAGGCTAGGCCGCAAGGACCGAAACAGGAGTCGCCGGCGCTCCGGTGGGAAGACGATCGCCGATGATCAACCGGCACAGCGGTCGGCTCATATTAGTGGCGCCTCGCCTGCCCCATTCGGACCCGGGCAGGGCGGGGCCGATCGCCGAGTTTCACCGCACTCAATCCCCGGTCCGTTGGTTGGCGAGATCCGCCTCACGCAGATCAAGCTCGCGCTCGATCCGGCGCCGCGCCTCGTCCTTTAGCGCGCCGCTGCGATAGAGCTCATTAATATGCTGCCGCTCGGCGGCGATCAGCAAGAGTTCGATCTCGTCATGGAGCTCGATGAGCTTTCTGTGGCCGTCATTCCCGTCGCTTCTTTGCTCGATGTGCTTGAGCCGGTCCCGGTGACGCGCGCGGAGCGGCCGAACGATGTCCTCCGAGAGATCGCGTTCCGACATGAGCTGGTCGAGTCGCTCGACCGCTGCCTCGATTCCCTGCCGCCGAGCCTCGTGCTCCTCAGCTTTGTCGGCGTGGCGCTCCAGACGACCGGCATGGGCGAGGCCGAGCCCACGGATCACTGAGGGCAGCATCAGGCCTTGACCCACCAGCGTCACCAGGATGACAACAAATGTCAGGAAGAGAATCAGATCGCGGTCGGGAAACGCCTGTCCGTTCGCAGTTGCAATCGGGATCGCGAGGGCCGCCGCAAGCGAGACGATGCCGCGAACTCCGGTGAAGGCCAGCACAAACGGCCATTGCCAGGGCGGCGACGGATCTCTGCGCTTGAGTGGGGGAAAGAGCCAGCGCGGAAGGTAGGCTGCCGGATAAATCCAGATGAAGCGGGTCGTGATCACCACGGTGCTGACGACGGCGGCGGAGATGGCCAGCTCGGATATCGCATAGTCGCCGATGCCGGCGACCAACGTGCGCACCTGAAGGCCGGTGATGAGGAACACCATGCCTTCGATCAGGTAGATGAAGAAATCCCAGAAGAAGATGCCCTGGAGGCGCGTCGCGGCGCTAATCAGCCGGAGGCCGTTCCAACTAATGTAGAGCCCGGCAGTCACGGTGGCGAGCACGCCAGAGCCGCCCAGATGCGCGGGTGGCCAATAGGCAAAGAACGGTGTTAAAATCGAGAGCGTGATCTCGATGCGCGGATCGTGGACCCAGCGCCGCAGGCGCAATATCAGCCAGCCGACGCCGATCCCCCAGACGATTTCGCCGGAGACGATGGCAGCGAACATTCCCGCCGCTTGACCAAGCGAAAATACGCCCGCGCTCGCAGCGGCCACCGCGAAGCGATAAAGAATGAGTGCGGTCGCATCATTGGCAAGTCCTTCGCCTTCGAGGATGACGAGAATGCGCCTGGGGAGTTCCATCCTACGGGCGATGGAGAGCGGTGCCATGGCATCTGGCGGCGAAACGATGGAGCCCAATACGAAGCCCACCGGCCAGGCTAGCCCCAGCACCCAATGGGTTGCCGCGGCGACGGCGATGGTCGTAAACACCACGCAACCCACAGCCAGCAGCGAGATTGGCCGCAGATTGTAGCGGAACTCGCGCCAGCTCATCGCGACCGCGGAGGCGTAGATGACGGGTGGCAACACCAGAAGCAAAACCAGCTCTGGAGCAAGCTTCAACGTCGGCAGGCCGGGGACGAGCGCCAGGACAACGCCAGCCAGCACCAAAAGAATGGCCGGCGGAATTTTGAGTCGTTCGGCGAGCACCGCAATTGCTGCGACCACAGCCAGCAGCATCACGAGAGTCGCGATCGTTGAGGTCACGCGTCCGCCCGTTTGCTAGGCTCCACCGCGACCACCCCGCTCTCGCTTGCCATCTCAATCATAAATCTCTCTCAACCGCGCCGCGACCAGGCGTCGCGTCCGGCGGATGTCGCGATGGATCGCTTTGTTTCGTGAGCGCTCACTGTTTAAGCGGCGTCACGCGGCGTGGCCGTCGAATACCTCGCGCATGACACGTTCCAGATCTCGCGCCTGAAAGGGCTTTTGCAAAGTCGGCACGCTCCTCCATTCCTCGTTCAATCCGGAGTTGTCGTACCCGGTCGCGAAGACAAAGGGAACGCCGCGCGACTTGAGGGCGGTTGCAACCGGATAGATTTGCTGACCGTTGAGATTCACGTCCAGGACGGCAACGTCCACCGCGGCTTCGAAGGCGAGTTCTACCGCGCGATCTACCCTGCCGACGATGGCCACGACCTCGTGTCCGAGATCGGTGAGCATCTCCTCCAAGAGCATGGCCACCATCCCTTCGTCCTCGACGATGAGCACACGGCGACAAATTTTCGCGACGGTCATTGCCGCTCCTTCATGAATGCGCCTTGTTCAAAGGCCTCCAATCCGCTGATTCTAGGCGGCTCGTAATCATGCATATGACGCCGTCGGGTCGATAGTCGAGCGTGGCTTCGCAGGATCGGCGTGCGGCTCAAGGGTCCGCGCTACGATGTCGTGAATCTCGGCCCCCTCCCAGCTCTCTTTTGTGAGAATGTCGTGGGCGTTCGAGAGTGCGATGAGGCGCGACTCGAAGGTCTCCCGCACGTTCGGGTCAACGCCGGCCATGCGAAGAGTCTGGGCGGCAATCCCCTGTACGGTCGCAAGCGTGTTCTTCACGCGATGGTTCAATTCGTCAACAAGGAGCATGCGCTGCTCTTCGGCTCGGAGCCGCTCGGTGATATCGGTGTTGGTGCCGAACCAGCGCACCACACTCCCTCGCTCATTGCGGATCGGAAGTGCCCGGGAAAGGAACCACCGGTACTCGCCATCCTTGCTTCGGAGCGGAAACGTGTCTTCCCATGGCTCGCCAGTGTCGAAGCAGTGCTGGATTTTCTGAACGACGCGGCCGACGTGATCTGGATGATGGACTTTCTGCCAGCGCCAGCCCTGCATTTCCTTAAGCGTGGTCCCGGTGTAATCGAACCAGCGCTGGTTGTACCAATAGATCCAACCCGACGAGTCCGCCATCCAGGCAAATTGGCTCATGTTATCGGCAAGCGCCCGGAATTCGGTTTCCCGGTCCACCGCCGCGTCTTCCGCCTGCAACGTTTGGTAAGCCGCCGCCGCGAACCTGGTCAGGTTGGTCATCACCCGCAGGTCTTCCGCGTCGAAACGGCGACTTGCATCATGAGCGATTATCCAGAGCGTTCCCACCGGTGCCCCGTCGGCGTTGAACGGGATCAAAAGCCCTTCTTCTATACGGGGCTCGATGGAGGCCAAGTAAGGAAAATAACGTTCCGGGTGTGAAAAGAGCATCGCGGCGTTGCGGTCCAAGACCGTGCCACAGGGACCGAAGTCGCGCGGCGTGCCGCCCCCTATGTGTGATGCCCATTGCCCGGCGATAGCGGGCCAGTAGAATCGTTTTTCATTTTCCGCCAATAAGCTGATCCCCGCCGAGTGCGCGTGGCACAGGGACAAGGCAGTGTCAGCGAGCTGCTGGAGAACATTGCGCGAGGCCGCCATCTGCTCCGCCAGAGCGACCAACGCCTGGTTCTCCGCCGCGTGGTCAGCCGGGCGCGACGGCCGCCGAGTCAACTCGGCTGTCAAGACGACAGATTCCAGATCGAATGCGTCTGGCGCCCCGCTGCGCTGTCCCGGTCGATCTAAGCTGATAGGCACTGCCCGCGGCATCCCTTGGATGGTTAACGTCACGACCGGGACGGGGGTTTCGTTCTCAAACAATCGTAAACGCCGCAACCGGGACGTGGGTTCCATTCTGAAAGAGACTAAATCGCCTAGCCCTCTGGGTCCAAATCCAGGTCTCTCAAGCCCGAGTCCAAGCTTCGCGAGTTTTTCTTTGCCGGCATCCAGGCCGACATCCAGCGGATGACGGCCCTGCTAAGGCCGGGATAGCCGCTTTGTGCGTGCATTGGCAAGGCCGAACCATCGCCGCGATGTTCCTGCCCGCCGTTTGAGCATGTCCCGAAAAAATTGCTCGACTTTTTCGATTTTGACATGCTCCAGCTCTTTGGTTTTGGGCTGCGTACTTATCGATCAAATGATTCCATTTGATCGAGACGCGCTCTAGTGTTCGCTGGCGCTTTGGGCTTGATTGTCCTTGCCCCGATCCTCGTTCTCGGGTTCGTAGGATTGACTTGAGCAAAATGATCGCAAAAAAACCTTTGCGACAGTCCCAGACGATGCCGGCAATCTTCACGATAGGCCATTCGACGCGCACGATCGCCGAATTTGTGGCTTTGCTCAAGCAGGCCGCGGTCGATCTTCTCGCCGATGTGCGCTCTGTTCCCCGCTCACGGACAAATCCGCAGTTCAACGCTGATGTTCTCCCAGAAGTGCTCATAGATGCCGGGATCGCCTACCGTCATCTGCCTGCCCTCGGCGGTCGGCGCCACGGGGGAAAGGGAGCGATGCCATCGCCCAACTCGCTCTGGCGGGTCGCGGCTTTTCGAAACTACGCCGATTACGCGGCAACTGACGCGTTCCGATCTGGATTGGACGAATTACGAGCGCTCGCCCGCGACAATTGCTGCGCCATTATGTGTGCTGAAGCCGTGTGGTGGCGCTGCCATCGCCGCATCATCGCCGACTACCTGTTGGCGGAAGGAGTCCCGGTGGCGCACATCATGGGGCACAATAAGATTGACCCCGCGAAGCTCACACCCGGCGTGCGATCGCTGCCCGGCGGGACACTCATATATCCAGCTGCATTTGAAAGCTAAAGAGTGCGGCGGCTCGCTGGCGGCTTGCACTCTTGCGGCGTACCATCAATAGTGGCCGATCGATTCCGGCACCCGGACCATCGAACGTGACCATTTCCGCCGCCATCCATCATATCACCCACTATAAATACGACCGGCCGGTCGCCCTTGAGCCGCAGACCATCAGGCTGCGCCCGGCGCCGCATTGCCGCACCAAAATCGTCGCCTATTCGCTGAAAGTGGCGCCACAGAACCATTTCGTGAATTGGCAGCAGGACCCGCATGGCAATTGGCAAGCGCGGTTCGTCTTTCCGGAGAAAGTGACAGAATTCAAGGTCGAGGTCGGTCTGACCGCCGAGCTTGCGGTCATCAACCCTTTCGACTTTTTCATCGAACCCTATGCCGAGCAATTTCCGTTCGCTTATGAGCCTGAATTGAAGGCGCAGCTCGCGCCCTATCTCGTTGCCGAACCGCTGGGCCCGCGCCTTGCGGCCTATCTCGCGGAATTGCCCAAGGGTCCCATCCGCGTTGTCGATTTTCTCGTGGATTTGAATACCTCGTTGCAAAAGTCGATCCGCTATTTGATCCGGATGGAGCCAGGCGTCCAGACGCCGGAGGAAACCCTAAAGCTTGGCTCCGGCTCCTGCCGCGATTCGGCCTGGGCGCTCGTCCAGATCCTGCGCCATCTCGGCTTAGCTGCGCGCTTCGTCTCGGGCTATCTCATACAATTACGCGCCGACATCGAGCCGGCGGACGGGCCGAAAGGCGCAAGAAAGGATTTTACCGATCTGCACGCCTGGGCCGAGGCTTATCTCCCCGGCGCCGGCTGGATCGGGATGGACGCGACCTCGGGAATGTTCTGCGGCGAGGGGCATTTGCCGGTTGCCGCGACGCCGCATTATCGCTCCGCGACCCCAATTTCGGGGCTGGCCGGGCCAGCCAATGTCGATTTTCATTTCGATATGCAGGTTACGCGCCTTGGAGAGGCGCCCCGGATCACGCTGCCTTTTTCGGAGTCCGCCTGGGCGACGCTCGACGCGCTTGGCGAAAAGGTTGATGCCGATCTCGTCCGCGACGATGTCCGCCTGACGATGGGCGGCGAGCCGACTTTCGTCTCGATTGATGACTTCGAATCAGAGGAATGGAGCACCGCCGCCAACGGGCCAACGAAACGCGTGCTTGCCGGCAAATTCATCCGCCGCTTGCAGGCGCGTTTCGCGCCCGGCGGTCTTTTGCATTATGGCCAAGGCAAATGGTATCCGGGCGAGAGTCTGCCGCGCTGGAACTTTGCGCTTTATTGGCGCAAGGACGGCATTCCTATGTGGAACAATCCAGCCTTCGTCGCGGAAGTCGCCCTGCCCGCGCCGGCCGGACCTGAGACATCGGCGCGGGCCAGCGTGGCGCTCGGCGAGGAACAAACGGCGCAAGCCGGTATTCTCGCCACGGGCATAGCGGAGCGGCTCGGAATCGAGACCGGATGCATCTTGGCCGCCTATGAAGACCCCGCGACTTGGCTCGTCAAGGAAGCCAATCTGCCGGAAAATACCGATCCGCTCGATCCGAAAATCGAGGATCCGGAAGCGCGCAGCCGCATGATCCGGACTTTCGCGCGGGGACTTACAAAACCCGTCGGCTACGTCCTGCCCGTGCAGCGCTGGAACGCGCAAGCCGGCCCGGCGAACGTCGCGGCGCTTCCGCGGTGGCAAAGCGAAAAATGGGCCTTGCGGCGCCGCAACCTGTTTCTCGTCCCCGGCGATTCCCCGGCCGGCTACCGGTTGCCGTTGCCGTCGCTGCCATGGGTCCCGCAGTCATCCTATCCGTCTATCCTCGAGCAGGACCCGCTGGATGCACGCGGAGCCTTGCCGGACGGCGAGGAGATCGCGCAGCATTTTGAGCGCGCGGCGGCGGCGGCCGGCGAGCGGCAGGAACGCATCGAACAGGAGGCAATCGAGGGCGCGGTGCGCACGGCGCTGTCGGTCGAACCGCGCGACGGTGTCCTTTGCGTCTTCATGCCGCCGGTCAAGACGTTGGCGGACTACCTCGAGCTTCTCGCGGCAGTCGAAGCGAGCGCTGCTGCGGCGGGCCTGCCGGTGCATATCGAAGGCTATCCGCCGCCCGTCGATCCGCGCTTAAACGTCATCAGGGTCACGCCCGATCCTGGCGTCATTGAAGTCAATATGCATCCTGCAGCAAGCTGGCGCGCGCTCGTCGAGACAACCAATGGTCTTTACGAGGATGCCCGTCAGGTGCGGCTTGGCGCCGGCAAATTCATGAACGATGGACGCCAGACCGGCACTGGAGGCGGCAATCACGTCGTGTTGGGCGGACCCACGCCCGCCGATTCGCCCTTGTTGCGGCGGCCCGACTTGCTCAAAAGCCTGATCCTCTATTGGCAGCGCCATCCCTCGCTCTCCTATCTCTTCTCGGGGCTTTTCATCGGCCCGACGAGCCAGGCGCCGCGGGTCGACGAGGCCCGGCACGATCAGCTTTACGAGCTCGAGATCGCGCTTGCCAACACGCCCCGCGCGGGCGAACCGGCGCCGCCGTGGCTTGCCGACCGCTTGTTCCGCAACCTGCTCGTCGATGTGACAGGCAACACCCATCGCGCGGAGATCTGCATCGACAAACTTTATTCGCCCGAGAGTTCCTCGGGGCGGCTTGGATTGGCCGAAATCCGGGCCTTCGAAATGCCGCCCGATCCGCGGATGAGCCTCGCGCAGCAATTGCTGCTGCGGGCGCTCGCCGCCTGGTTCTGGCAGCAGCCGCAGCAAGGGAATCTGGTGCGTTGGGGCACGGCGCTGCACGATCGTTTCATGCTGCCGCATTTCGTCTGGGAGGATTTCCTCGGCGTCCTCGCCGATCTAAGGCGGGCGGGCTATGTGTTCGATCCCACCTGGTTCGAGGCCCAGTATGAATTCCGTTTTCCCGTTTACGGCGCCGTCGAGCATGGAGGAGTCAAGCTCGAAGTGCGCCAAGCGCTCGAGCCATGGCATGTGATGGGCGAGCAGGGTGCTTTGGGCGGAACCGTGCGCTATGTCGATTCCTCGGTGGAGCGTTTGCAAATAAAGGCAACCGGATTGGTGCAAGGCCGCCACGCCGTCGCCTGCAACGGGCGCCGCGTCCCCCTGACCGCGACCGGGACTTCGGGCGAAGCGGTTGCCGGCGTGCGCTTCAAGGCCTGGAAACCCGCCGCCGGCCTGCATCCAACGATTCCGGTCCACGCCCCCTTGACCTTCGATATCGTCGATGGCTGGAACGGCCGCGCGCTCGGCGGCTGCGTCTATCATGTCGCGCATCCCGGCGGTCGCCACTACGAGACCTTTCCGGTCAATAGTTTTGAGGCGGAAGCACGTCGTCTCGCGCGCTTCCAGGACCATGGCCACACGCCGGGCGCGTTCGACGTGCCGCCCGAGGAGCGTTGCGCTGACTTTCCGCTGACCCTCGATCTGCGCCGCCCCCGCGTCATGTGAGACGCTTGACCTCCGCCACCTGGTTCGCGCAAGAACACGCCTTCGCGCTGCGCCGCGCGCATGCGGCACTCCTGCCCGCGCCGCGATAAACTGGAGTGACGACCACAACCTTAACCAGCCGTTAACCATGCGTTGGGTAAATCGGCGAAAGCGATTTCGAGGCGCACTCGTGGAAGCCGTTGCCCGCCCCCGCCATTCGATCAGGTTTCATGGCCGCTCGTACCATGCGATGGTTCTGACGCCGGAGCCGCCC
>JBOHJU010000087.1:0-9473 GCA_050728755.1 Methylocella sp. | reverse complement strand
ATGCAATTATCCGGCAGCCGCGGCGACAGCTCCCAGAAGACGCGCTGCGGATTGAGCGGATTGGCCGTGCTCATGGCACGCCCTTCGAGCACCTTCCACCAATGCGCCACACCCTTCTCGATTTCCTCACGCCAGGAGCGGTCGGTCTTGCGCTGAAGCAGCGGAATTAGCGCCTGCAATGTCGCCGCGCTGTCGCCTTGCAGATTGACCTCCATCGGATAGCGGATGCTCAGCATTTTTCCATCGAGGTCGATCTGAACGCCGCGAGCTTGCCCTTCTTTGGGCAGGAATTCGGAATAGGGAAAGCGCGAGCCGATCATGAAGAGGGTGTCGCAATCCATCATCATTTCGTAGCTCGGGCGCGTGCCGAGGAGCCCGATCGAGCCGGTGACATATGGCAAATCATCCGGCACAACGGCCTTTCCAAGGAGAGCCTTGGCGATGCCGGCTCCGAGGAGATCGGCGACCTCGAGAACTTCGTCGGTTGCCTTGAGCGCGCCCGCGCCGACCAGGATAGCGACCTTCTTGCCGGCGTTGAGGATGTCGGCCGCGCGGCGCAGATCGGCATCCGCCGGAACGACGCGGGGCATCGAGTATCCGAGGCCGGAGTGAATGGTTGCGTGAACGCGCGGCGGTTTCTCGACCGCATCCAGCTCCTGCACGTCGTTCGGCAGGACAATGCATGTCACCGTTCGCTCGGCCTTGGCGATGCGTACCGCACGGTCGACAAGGTGGCGCACCTGTTCGGGGGTCGACGCCATGTGCACGTACTCGCCTGCGACGTCTTTGAACAGCGAAATGAGGTCGACCTCCTGCTGAAAACTGCCGCCGAGCGCCGCGCGTGCTGACTGGCCGACGATGGCAACTACCGGCTGGTGATCGAGGCGCGCGTCATAGAGACCGTTGAGCAAATGAATTGCTCCCGGGCCGGAGGTCGCCAGGCAAACGCCGACCTCGCCCGTGAATTTGGCATGGGCACACGCCATGAACGCGGCCATCTCCTCATGCCGCACCTGAACGAAGTCAAACCGCTCTCCGGCGCGATCGAGCGCCGCGATGACGCCGTTGATGCCGTCTCCGGGAAACGCAAAAATCCGCCTGATCCCCCATTCCGAAAGGCGCTTGAGAAGGAAATCGCCCACCGTCGTGCTCATGATCTCTCTCCTCGATGTCCCGGAAGCTGGAGGCTGTGCCTGCCGCTGAACTTGCGCATGACGCTCTCCCGGAGTGACTTTCCGTGTGCATCTAAACGCGGCTCGCTCTCCATCGTTCCGCCCTTCGCGGAACTAACCGCGGCGCCAATCGTTACGTGGTTTTTCCCGCAGCCTCTCAACCAGCGCGAGAAGCAGGACCAGGTGAGCTCCGCAGAATTACGGCGCGGTAGCGCTCCGCCTTCGCCCCATAGGCCCTGAGCAACGGAGACACCCATGCCCGAGGTCGTGGTCATCACCGGAGCGAGCGCCGGCGTCGGCCGGGCGACCGTGCGCGCGTTCGCGAAGCGCAAGGCGTCGGTCGCCTTGATCGCGCGCGATGCGGAAGGGCTGCAAGCCGCTGCCGACGAGGCGGAAAACGCCGGCGGACGCGCCATGCCGCTGCTCACCGATGTCGCCGATGCCGACGCCGTCGAGCGGGCGGCCGAACGGGTCGAAAGTCAGCTCGGTCCCATCGATATCTGGATCAACGTGGCGATGGCCACGATCTATGCGCCGCTGCATCGCATCACCCCCGAGGAATATCGGCGCGCGACCGAAGTGACTTACCTCGGAAATGTTTACGGCACGATGGCCGCGCTGAAGCGCATGCGGGCACGCAACCGCGGGACCATCGTCCAGGTCGGCTCGGCCCTCGCCTATCGCGCCATTCCGCTGCAGGCGCCCTACTGCGGCGCCAAGTTCGCGATTCGCGGCTTCACCGACAGCCTGCGCTCGGAGTTGCTGCACGATCGCATCGACATTCATCTGACGATGGTTCAGATGCCGGCGCTCAACACACCGCAATTCGACTGGGGACGAAACAAGCTGCCCAAGCGTCCGCAACCGGTGCCGCCGATCTTCCAGCCGGAGGTCGCGGCTGAAGCGATCGTCTTCGCAGCATATGCCCGCCGCCGCGAAGTATGGGTCGGCGGTCCCACCGTCAAGGCCATTCTCGCCAACAAGATCGCGCCAGGTCTCCTCGATCGATACCTCGCGCGCGATGGCTATAGCGGGCAACTCTCTTCCGAGCCCGCTGATCCCTCCGCTCCAGACAATCTTTTCGATCCGGTGCCGGGCGATCACGGCGCCCACGGTCGCTTCGATGGGCGAGCCATTCCATGGAGTGCCGCTCTTTGGGCGTCGATGCACAAGCGCTCTCTGATTGCGGGCGGCGCGGTCGCCGTTATCGCTCTTTTGACCGCAGGCCTCGTTTGATGGCGGTCCGCCAATGGCGCCACGCGCGAGGCCAGCGTTACTTTGAATCGGCCCTTCGGGCGCTGGTCAGACTGCGCGCGACGCTCACACGTGGGCCGCCTCGGGGAGGGGCCAGCGTCCTCAACATCGCTGGTCTAGCGCCGGTTGGCAAATAAGAGATACAGGCGGGCCCGTCCGCCTACAGTTCGGCGACTTCTTCGAACTCGACTTTCAGCGCTCCCTGAACAGCAAGAACATGGGGCGCGATGCGGCCTCCGGACGCACGCTCGAACCGTAGGTCGACGGTACTGCCCCCAACCTTGAGACCGTGAAGCTCGACATGTTGGATAGGCTCCGGGAGCACTGGGCGCACGATTCGAAGCTTTCCATCAAATCCCTGCGGTTGGAGCCCGAGCAGCTCCGCAACCATGAGCGGCACCGCCCCCGCTGACCATGCTTGCAGTGGGTCGGCGCGCGGACAGTGCGCGGGGGAAAGATTTTCTTCCCGCTGGGTCCCGGCGAAGAATTCCGGCAGACGGCCGTTCGGGAACCTCTTTGCCGCCTCAAGCATGCCGCGGAAGATCCGGCACGCGAACTCGTCGAGGCCGTAGCTGCGAAACCCCGCCAGGATTAGAGAGTTATCGAAGGGCCAGATGCTGCCGAGCTGATACGCAAGGGGGTTGTAGCGCACCTCCTTGCTCGACAGCGTCCGAACGCCCCAGCCGGAGAACATATCCTCCTGCATCAGGCGCTGCGCGGCCTTGAGCGCCTTGTCGCGATCCGCAATACCGGTCCACAGCGCCTGGCCTGCGTTAGAGGCGACGACCGACATCCGCCGCCCGTCTCCCTCGAGCCCGAGGCAGTAGCAGCCCTTGTCCTCCATCCAGAAATCGCGATTAAAACGCTCGCGAAGCTGCTCGGCCTCCCGTATCAGCCGCTCGGCGGTAGCTGCCTCGCCCGCACGGCAGTAGAGATCGGCGATCCCGGCCTTGGCGAGATACGCGTAGCCTTGCACCTCGACGAGCGAGATCGGCGGCTCCGGGAAGCTGCCATCCTCCCTGACGATCCCGTCCCCGGAATCCTTCCAGCCTTGATTCACCGGGGCGCCCTTCTCGGTCGTGCCGTAGTACTCGAGGTAGCCGTCGCCGTTGCGATCGCCGGATTCCGCTACCCAGCGCAATGCGCGGTCGACGTTCTCCCGAAGCTCATTGAAAAGGTCCAGGCTACCGGTCCAGGCTGCGTGCCGCGCGATGAGGATCAGGAATAGGACGGTCGAGTCGACCGATTTATAGCTCGGCGTCTGCGGGACCTCGCCAAGGTTGGCCATTTCCCCGACCCTCAGCTCGTGGAGAATCTTGCCTGGCTCCTCGTGCCGTTTGGTGTCGTTCCCGCTTCCCTGCTTTCCCGCCAGAACGCGCGCCGTATGGACCGACATCTCCCGATCGAAAGCAAGACATTGCAGGGAGGGGATCAGGCTGTCCCGGCCAAACACGCCGACGTACCACGGCATCCCTGCTGCCGTGAAATCCTGGCCTTCGCGATTGACCCGCAGCATACGAATATCGCTCAACGAGCGATGGAGAACTGCATTCAGCACATCATCACTGCAGTGGGCTTTCACGAAGGCCGCAAGCCACCGGTCCGAGGTGCGCGCCCGGTAGTGCCGGAGCTTCTGGAGAGTCGGCTCCAGATGAGATCGGGTGGGAGCGGCTTTGCCGTTGGGAGTCTCCTCGACACGAAAAGAGACAATCAGATCCTTGCTCCCCTGCGGTCCGAGGATGATGTCGAAGTTCGCGATCGTCTTCTCGCTCGTCCGTGGCGCCACGATTGGCGGCAGCGAAAATCCTACGTCTAAGCTGCGCAATACGTCGTCGGCGCCCGAATAGCTGAACCGGATATGCTGATCCTTCCACTCTGGCGCATGCATAGTCCCGCGCTTTCCCGGCGGCGCTCCGCGCAACACGAAAACGCTCTCGAAACCGGCCGAGAACTCCAAGGCAAACGGGAGTTCCACTTCTTCGAGGCTGAAGTTTCGGAAAGTGATCGTATCGACGAACGCGCACTCGTCGCTGATGACGAGGTGGTTGCGCGTGATCCCCAACGTGAGGGTGGGGATCGGCTTTCCGTTGGAGGCCTTCAGCTTCGCATTGGTCAACTCGATGTCGGCGGCAAACCCTTCGTCCCAAGCGGACATGAGCAGGAGGGGACGGGTGCCGTTGAGCGAAAACTCGTACCCGCTGAGATAACAGCAATCGCGATAAAAGAGGCCGAAGCCGGGCGGCTCACGCGGCACGCTGCCGTCCCGCTCAGTGGCGACAAACAACTCTCCGTTCTTGATGAGCACAGGTTGTTCGATGTCGATTCTGGGAGGACGGTCTGCCATCGCCCGAGTTCCTTGCGATTACGTCTAAACGGAAATCCGCCGCAGGAGTTAACCGTTCCTTGATTAATTGCGCCGCGAACTTAATCGCCCGCGGCCTACAATCATCGCAGCAATGATCGAGACCAACGCGATCGCAACCAGAACCCCGCCAACGATACCAAGCGCCTGAAATACCCCAAAGGCGGGTTCCAGCCACGCGTAAAGCGCCACGAGCCCGGTGATGAAGGCCAGCAGAGCAAAAATCGCCCCGGCGACAGCGAGGCCCGCTACCACTGAAATCCGCACCACGACCTCTTTGATATGGTCGACCGTTTCGTTTGCTTTTTCCTCGAGCTTCAGTTTGGCGGCTGCGAGCGTTTGATCGAGGCCCGCCGTTGCGGCGGCAGCGGGACGGCGAACGAGATCGCCAACCGATGCGCTCAGGCTTGCAGCGTCATCGCGAAGCGCCGTGAGCTCGCCGGCGATGTCTACTTTGAGCCGCTTAGCCCAACCATTGATCTCCTGCTCGGCCTGCTCCTTCGCATGACCATAACGCTCCTCAATGAGGCCGAGCAGTTCGGCATATTTGCCTTCGACTAGTTCAACATCCTCGTCAGTCAGCTTGCTCCACTGCCGCTTGACTTCACCCTTCAGCTCTCCCCAGCCCCGTTCGATTTCGTCCCAGTCCATGGGCTGTCCCCTTTGTTGCTTCCAAGTCAGACCCTATTCAGAGCGCCGCTCCAGCAACCTGTCTTCAACCGGCATTCCCCAAATGACCAAGGATGTGCTTGCCGCGCGCAAAGCCCAGATTGCTCGGCCGAATGCCAAGATTTACCGATTTGGTTCCGATTAAAACGCACGCGTCCCGTTTGGCGTCAACGCACCACAACTGAACGCTGCACGCGGGCGCGGGATCAGGCGGCGGTCGAAGTGCGGCAAACAGCCGCACGATGCAAAATGCCAGCTAAACCGACTGTGGCAAAGAGGATCGCCGCCTTCGCAACTGCGTTTCAGCCGGCAAAGGTCCGGGCAGGAAGCCCGCGAACGCCGGGCTTCAGGCGGAATATGCCACCAGCGAGCGGCTCGCGCGCGCGGCCCGCCGCGTCGAGGTCCTTCGAGGCCGACGCTACGTAGAGATCTTCTAGCGTGGAACCGCCGAACGCGCACATCGTCGGGCAGCTTACGGGGAGACGGATCTCCCGATCGACCGTGCCTGACGGCGTAAAGCGGATCAGGCGGCCGCCGCCATAGATCCCGCTCCAGTAGCAGCCCTCCGCGTCCACCGTCCCGCCGTCCGGCTTGCCGATCGATTCTGGGATCGTCGCAAAGACCCTCCGGTTCTTTAGGCTTGCCGTCGAGACGTCGAAATCGAATGCGAAGATGGTCCGCGCCTCGGTGTGCGCAAAGAAAATCGTCCGATTGTCCGGGCTCCAGGCCAAGCCGTTTGGCTCGATCGCGGCCGGGGATCGTTCAACAAGTCCTTCGTCCGGGGTGAAGTAGTGGAGTGCTCCGGCCTTTTCCGTTGCACCCGCCTTACGCCGCGGCGGATCGAGGCCGCGGTTGGCCGGCGCAAACATGGTGCCAACCCAGAAGCGGCCGGCGGCATCGCAAGCGCCCTCGTTGAAGCGATGCAGCGACGGATCATAAGGCGGCCCGGCAAGGTATACGGTTTCGCCCGTCACGACGTCTAGGCGATGGATGCCAGACCGCAATGCGACGATCGCTGCGCCGCGCTTGTTGGTCAAGACAAAGCACCCGATCTCGTCTGCAAGCAGCCAACGGATGTCCTCGCCCGTCGCGGGGTCGAAGCGGTGCAGCGCGGGCTCCTCGACGTCGATCCAATAAAGCGCCTGTTCGCGCTCGCACCAGGTCGGCGTCTCGCCGGTCGTCGCACGGGCGTCGAGCACGCATTCGATTTCGGGTGCTCTTGCCATCCTCGACCTCACTTCGGCCGCGCAAGGGGTCTGCCGTCGCGTTAACCCCAACTCGGACAGCAGCGGTGCGCCAAGCCGATGCGGTGATCGGGCTATACGGCGGATGGCGCGCTTTGCATCCATCCTCGGCGACCGTATCTAGTACCGTCGGAGGAACCGTCAAGTTGGCGGGCGCGATGTGCTCGTGGTTATCGAGCGCTCGAGGTCCGAAGCCGAGGTTCGCCTCTATCTCTTGCGATATCATGGCTTTGATTTGGCACCACACGGGCAAGAACCGTGCCCGGCTGCGCCTCAGCAGGCACCACTGAGACATGTCCACGCTATCGCAAACAGCTGCTGCCATCTCAATCTTGTAGCGCTCGCCGAAGAACAGTATGCTGGATGAGTTTGTTTAATCAAAAGCCAAACTGGCCGAGCAGCTTAAGTCAGGCAAAGCCGATGCAGACAAGCGATACTAGCTTTCTCCAGCGAACAGTCGTGGTCGTCCTCGTCGCATTAACGCCCGTTCTGGTTTGGTATCTTTTCGATGTCATTCTCATCGCGGTCGGCGCCATTGTGCTCGCGACCCTTCTGCGGCTCGGGGTCAAACCGCTTAGGCGATGGCTCCGGTTGCCGCACAGTCTTGCGCTGATAATGTCCATTCTAGTTTTGCTCGCAGCCGTGAGTGGCATTGCTTATTTGTTCGGCGCCCAGATCACCATCGACCTGCAAAATGTAATCGACCGCGCCCAAGTCGCCGAAGCAAGCATAAAGGGGAGCTTGCAAGCTTCGCAATTTGGGAAGATGGTTTTAAGCCATATCGGCGGCGCTAACTATTCCTTTACCAAGATAGTCTCGAGCGTGTTTTCCATTACCACCACATTTATTGAAGCGGTCGTCGTTTTATTGATTACAGGCATTTATTTAGCTGCTCAGCCAGAGGTTTATATCGCAGGGATTATTCAGCTCTTTCCACCGAAGTTGCACAAGCGCGCCGCGGACACACTGAACGCCATTGGATACGGACTACGCCTCTGGCTCATTGGCCAGATCATTCAGATGTTTTTGATTGGGCTGCTGTCGGGGATCGCGGTTTGGCTCATCGGTTTACCGTCGCCTCTCGCGCTTGGGCTCATTGCCGGGGCAGCAGAATTTATCCCCTATATCGGGCCTATCATTGCATCCATACCCGCGATTCTCGTCGCCGCGACAAAAGACCTTTCGGCGGTGATATGGACGATCCTCGCTTATTTGTTGATCCACCAAATTGAAGGAGATTTGTTTGTCCCTCTGATTCAACAGAGAATGGTATACATCCCACCCGCGGTCATTCTCCTTGGCATCGTAACAATCACAGTTTTGTTTGGCCCCGTGGCGATTATCTTCGCGGCTCCAATTGTCATCATTGTCTTTATCGCGGTTAAAAAGCTCTACATACGCGATACGCTGCATGAAAAAACGGATATCCCTGGTGACGTGCCTCGACGCCCTTGACTGCGATAGTCGACAATAATGCGTGACCATGCGCGGGTCTTCGTCGGGCCGGCCTTTCTGTCTGGCCAAATCAACTTGTTATACACCCCAGGCGTGAGGTTGCTGCTATCTGGCGAAAGGGGAGAAGCTCTCGCTGATAGCATGCTTACCAGAGTCGGCCTGGAACGCGGACCCGCCACGGCGAGGCACACTCTCCGCGCGGCGGCCCATATGCTGCCGGCCACGGTCAAGAAGCGCTTCGATTCGCAAGAACCAATTGTTATCAAGCAATCGCTTCCCAAGCGATTGCGGCGCGGCCACGCCATGGCCGAGTTTCCCCTCATCGCGGAGTGGAACGCGCGCCTTCCTCCCATAGCCAGGCAGGGCCCTGTCCTGACCGCTTACCGTTTACGCCGGCGTTGTTGGCCAAGGCCCATCTGTTTGGCAAGGTTCGAACGCGCCTTGGCGTAATCCGGCGCAACCATCGGATAATCGGGTGCGAGCCCCCATTTCTCGCGATATTCATCCGGGGACAAATTGTATTGAGTCCTCAGATGCCGCTTCAACGACTTGAATTTCCGCCCGTCTTCGAGACAGACGAGAAACTCTCGCGTGATCGATTTCTTGGCGGGCACTGCTGGCTTTGGCGTTTCGGCTGCCGCGACTATCGTGCCCGAGGTGACACGCAGCAATGCCGAATGTACGTCGCTGATCAAGGACGGTAAATCGCTCGCCGGCACGGAATTATTGCTGACGTACGCCGAAACGATGTCCGCGGCTAGCTCGATGTAACTGTTAGAACTTGAGGTTTCAATCATGGCGCTCGTTATCCCCGAGGAAATGGTGTCGCCGGTAGTATATGGGTTAAATAGCGATGACCTATCATATACCCATGGCGGCAAGACCGGCCAGACAAAGCTCTTTTAAGCGATTTTTGCGAATCGACTTTCAAGAACTTTCCAGCTTTATAAGGGCAACGCTTGGTTTCCGCAAGTGCAATGCGTACACTTTATTGCTTCGACGCAAAAAAAGCGTTGAAAGATGCGTGCCGCGTGCGAATAACGCAACGCTAGAGGCCCGGCGTTTGTCTGTCTTGTGCGGTGCGCGGCGCGACGCCCTTAAGGAACAACGATGGATGCACAAGCATAGAAGGTCCGCTCCCCGCCCGGCGGCGCCGCCCGCTGCCGCAAAGCGCCGCACGCAAACGACCCTGCATGGGGTGACGCTGAGCGACGATTATGGGTGGATGAAGGCCGCGAACTGGCGAGAGGTTTTGCGCGATCCCGCCGCCTTGCCCGGCGATATTCGGGCCTTGATCGAGGCCGAGAACGACTATGC
>JBOHJU010000086.1:0-9489 GCA_050728755.1 Methylocella sp. | reverse complement strand
GCCCGTTCGCGCAAATCCATCGAATAAGGCTTCGCCATGCCTGCCCGACCTCCTTCGGTCAGCAGGTTGAATCTGATTTGCGATCCTTTGGGAATCCCGATTCAATCGAAATGCGACACGCTCTAGGGGATAGGGACTCTATAACTGCCTAGCCCGGAGCGCCCGCACTCCAGAGGATCGCTATGAACCGGCGAACTTCGCCACGAGTGCGTCGGAAACCTCAAAATTGGCATAGACGTTTTGCACGTCGTCATTGTCTTCGAGCATGCCGACGAGGCGCAAGATCTTTTCGCCGGCATCGTCGCCAACGCCGATCGTATTTTGGGGCTTCCAGATCAGATCCGCCTTGCGCGGCTCGCCGAATTTCGCCTCGAGCTCGTGCGCGACCTCGCGCAGGCTTTCGAGCGCGGTGATGACCTCGTGGCCGTCCTCGCTCGATTGGACATCTTCGGCTCCGGCTTCGATCGCTGCCTCCATCATGGCGTCCGCCGAGGCGACCGTCGCCGGAAACTCGACAACGCCGACATGGTCGAACAGGAAGGACACCGCGCCGGTCTCGGCGAGCGAGCCGCCGGACTTGGCGAAATAAGAGCGCACCTCGCCCGCCGTCCGGTTGCGATTGCTGGTCAGCGCCTCGACGATGATGGCGACGCCGCCCGGCGCGTAGCCTTCATAGCGGACTTCGTCGTAAGTCTCGGCGCCGGCGCTCGATGCCTTCTTGATGGCGCGCTCGATATTGTCTTTCGGCATGTTTTCCGCGCGGGCGGCCAAGACGGCGGCGCGCAGGCGCGCGTTCATGCCCGGATCTGGCAATCCCATTTTCGCGGCAACGGTAATTTCCCGGGCGAGCTTGGAAAACAGTTTTGCGCGGATCGCATCCTGCTTGCCCTTCTTGCGCATGATGTTTTTGAACTGGCTATGTCCCGACATTCCGTCCCGTCTCCAATGCGGCCTGCCGCGCGGCTTGAAGCAGCGCGTTCCGGGCTCTCGCCACGCGGCGCGGCCGGGCCCAGGTGAGCTTATCTATTTGTTTTCTTGTGTGATCTTATCCAAAAAGTGTGCAACTGTTTCAAAATCCTGATTTCAGGCCATCCCGCTACGACCGCGCGCCGGCGGCGGCGTTCCCACCACTGCGAGTGCGCAACATTACGCTGGAGTTTGACCGAGACTGCCCGGCAAACCTTGAGCGCTTCGCGCGGGTGTCCGCTCCGGATAATTAAAACCGTTCCACCCATGGGCGCAGATCCAGCTCTTGCGTCCAGGCGCTCCGATGCTGCCTGTGAAGATCGTGGTAGGCTTCTGCGATGGCGTCCGGCGAAAGAAGCGAGTCGGGCCCATCTTTGGAGGGCAAATTCCGGTAGCGCTCCGACTCGATCTGGCCGTCGATGACTACGTGGGCGACATGAATTCCCTTGGGGCCCAGTTCACGTGCCATGGATTGAGCGAGTGCGCGCAGCCCAAACTTTGGGACCGCGAGGTTGGCGAAACCAGCGCTGCCGCGTAACGATGCCGAAGCTCCCGTGAAAATGATGGTTCCGGCGCCGAGCGGCAACATCAGCCTGGCTGCCGCCTGGCCCACGAGGAGTCCGGCAAAGCATCCGGCGCGCCAACAACGCTCGAAATCCGGAGGCCGAATATCAAGAACTTGCCCCGGCTCGTAGGCGCCAGCGTTAAAGATGACGAGAGCGGGCTTTCCGAAGCCAGTCTCCACCCTCTTGAAGAGTTTCGCGACATCGCTCTCCACGGAGGCGTCGCATGAGAGGAGGTCGGTGTTCGGAAAATTCTCCTTGACGAGGGTGGATTGGAATTTCTCTGGCCTACGCGACGCGGCCACAACCTGCATGCCGGCCCGGCTGAAACGCCTGACCAATGCCCAACCGAGGCCGGGCCCAACGCCAACGATCACGGCGATGCTTTCGGCCATTTCCCTGTCTCCGGCATTCGTGTGGCACTGATCGCATCAAGCCAAAGGCATTATTGCCGACTTTGAAACGGCCGCACGGAGTTGATATAAGCCGCCGGTTTCAAGAAACAAACCAAACCAAACCGGCTTGTCACGATGCGGCGGACAAACCTTATTTCACATTCGCCGCTGTCTGGGAGAAAAGGATCTTGCGCGCCTCTTCGTTGCTGATGATCGGCGCGGTATTGATCTCCTGTGCCCTCGCATAGGCGCGCCGCGCCGCGGGCCGCGCGCGGATTGCCTCGAACCAACGCTTCAGATGCAAAAAATCATCGATCTTCTGCCCTTGATTTTCGTGCGGGACGATCCAAGGATAGGCCGCCATGTCGGCGATCGAATAATCCCCCGCCACAAAGGCGCGGTCCGCTAGACGTTTATTGAGGACGCCATAGAGGCGGTTGGTTTCGTTGACATAGCGCTCGATCGCATACTTTAGCTTTTCGCGCGCGTATTGCTTGAAATGATGGTTCTGCCCGGCCATTGGGCCAAGGCCGCCGACCTGCCAGAACAGCCATTCGAGCGCTTCTATCCGGCCGCGCAAATCCTGGGGGAGAAATTGTCCGGTTTTCTCGGCGAGATAGACGAGGATCGCGCCTGATTCGAAAACGGACACCGGCGCGCCACCGTCGCCAGGATCGTCGTCGACGATTGCCGGAATGCGGTTATTGGGCGAAATCGCCAGAAATTCCGGCTTGAACTGGTCCCCCCGGCTTAGATTGACCGGATGGATCGTGTAGGGGAGTCCCGCCTCTTCGAGGAAGAGCGTGATCTTGTGCCCGTTCGGGGTGGTCCAATAATAAAGGTCGATCATCGCCGGGGCCTCGCCGTACGAGGCTTCGCCGCTTTGACCATTGCGGCAGCCGCCTTGCTGCCGTCGCCCGCATGGTAGATTTCTGGAGTCGGCGGCCCGTCTACGATGAGAGCGCCGGCAAGCCCCCGCTCCATGCGGGTGAAAGCGTGATCGACCAGGAGGAAGCGTCCCGGTACCGGCAAGGAGAGGTCGATCACGGCCGCACTGCCGGGGGCCATCGTGACGGTCTGGACGCCGGTGAACGGCGGACTACCAAAACTTCCCGCCGCGTAAACCCGGTCGAAGATCGTCCCGATGATGTGAAACGAAGAGGTAAAGTTCGGACCGCCAACCCCAAAATACACACGAATGGTCTCGCCGGTCTTGGCCCGCAACGGGTGCTCTTTGGTGAGTGCACCGACGGCGCCATTGAGGACGAAGTATTCGGGATGATCGTCCATGAGCTTGTCGTAGCTGAACTCCTGCGCACCGCTTTGACCATAGGCTCCGGTCGTGTAGAGTTCGCCTTGCATGACATAGAATTCCCGGTCAACCTTTGGCAGGCCACCGGCCGGTTCGACCAGGATCAACCCGTACATGCCGTTGGAGATGTGGTTCGAGGCCATCGGCATAGAACAATGATAGACATATAGGCCCTCGGTCAATGCCTTGAAGGTGAAGGCCTTTGTCTCCCCCGGCGCTGCCTCGGTCGCGTTCCCGCCGCCACCCGGACCATGCACGGCGTGCAGGTCAATGTTGTGTGGCATCACGCTGTTTGCGGCGTTCTTCAGGCTTACGACCACCGTGTCCCCAACCCGTACCCGCAGAAATGGGCCTGGAACCTTGCCGTTGAACGTCCAGTACTGGTAGGTGATGCTGTCGGCGAGGCGCCCGGTCCGTTCGACCGTTTCTAAATTCAAGTGAACGGTCTCAGGCTCGCGCGCGGGCAGCGGCGGCGGCAAATCGCTTGGATCGCGCGAGATGCTTACGCCGCTTGGCGCAGCTTCGGGCGCACCAGCTTCGACCTTGACAAGACCTTCCATTCCGGCTTCGCGGTGGCCCGGCACCGAGCAAAAATACGCAAAGGTACCAATGTCTTCGGCATGGAACACAAGCGTGCTGCTCGCCCCTCGGTCAATAACCCGATGCGACCTCGCATGCACATCCGGCAAAACAATGTCGTGTTCGGCCCCTTCCCCATTGATCAGCGTGATTTGGACAATGTCGCCCTCGTGCACGCCCAAGACAGGGTTGACCTGTCCGTCGATTGCTCCGCCCTTGCCGATATAAACCATCTTTCCTTGGGCAATACCGGTACGGAGCGTAAAGCTCGCATCTGCTCTTGCGGCGGGCGACAGCAGCATGAATATGAGCGCGATCAGGAACGCGAATGAATTTCGTGCTCGTGTTCCGGTCACTGACTCCTCGAAAGTTCGATATCTTCCTCTCCGCGGTTCAAGGGGCATAATGAACGCTCCAGTGGTGATCATCTAACTTTGTGTCCGCTCTCTTTGGCGCGCGGCGTTTCGTTAAAAGAACGCCTTTATGCCGGTGATCGCGCGCCCAAGGATGAGCGCGTGAATATCGTGCGTGCCCTCGTACGTATTGACCGCTTCGAGATTGGCGAGGTGGCGCATGACGGGGAACGCGGCCGAAATCCCATTGGCCCCCAGCATATCGCGCGCCAGGCGGGCGATGTCGAGCGCCTTGCCCGCATTGTTGCGCTTGACGAGCGAGATCGCTTCCGGAGCGAGCTTGCCCGTATCCAATAGCCGGCCGATCCGCAAGGCGGCTTGAAGCCCGAGCGCGATCTCGGTTTGCATGTCGGCGAGTTTTTTTTGGATCAGCTGATTGGCGGCAAGCGGCCGGCCGAATTGCTGGCGTTCGCGCGTGTAGGTCCGCGCCGCCTCGAAACAGGACTCGGCCGCCCCCATCGCGCCCCAGCAGATGCCGTAGCGCGCGTGATTGAGGCAGCCAAAAGGGGCCTTGAGGCCCGAGGCATCCGGCAAAAGATTGTCCGCCGGGACCTCGACGGCGTCCATCACGATCCCGCCAGTCGGCGAGACCCGCAGCGAAAGCTTTTGCGAAATGGTTGGCGTCGCGAGGCCTTGCATCCCGCGTTCGAGAAGAAATCCGCGGATCGCGTTTTGATGCGCGCGCGATTTTGCCCAGACCACAAATATGTCGGCGACCGGACTGTTGGTGATCCAGGTTTTGGCGCCGGTGAGCCGGTATCCGCCGTTGCCTTTCTCCGCCTTGGTGCGCATCGCTTGCGGATCGGAGCCTGCGTCCGGTTCGGTGAGGCCGAAGCAGCCGATCCATTCTCCCGTGGCGAGCCTTGGCAAATATTTGCGGCGCTGGGCCTCGCTGCCATAAGCGTGAATCGCGTGCATCACGAGCGAAGACTGCACACTCATCATCGAGCGATAGCCGCTATCGGCGCGCTCAACCTCGCGGGCGGCAAGCCCGTAGGCGACAGGGCCGAGCCCGGCGCCCCCATATTTCTGCGGTATCGCCGGACCGAGCAATCCAAGGCCGCCCATCCGTGTCATGATCTCCCGATCGAACCGCTCTTCAAGATAATCTTTGGTCACCCGCGGAACCAAATAGCCTTGCGCGAATACGCGAGCCGAATCGCGCACAAGCTTTTCGTCTTCGCTGAGTTGGCCGTCGAGATCGAACGGATCGTCCCACGCGAAAGTACGCGTCGTTTCGCCACGCTCCGCCATTTGTTGTTCTCCCCTGCAATCCGGCTAAATGCCGGATCGCGGACGCAAAGGATTTTCCGTCCAATTTCGAGCGTGTCTGGCGCGAACGCTAGAGCGCGTCCCGATCAAATGGAATCATTTGATCGATAAGGACTCGCTCAAATTCAAAGAGTTGGAGCATGACAGAATCGAAAAAGTGGAGCAACTTTTTCGGGACAGGCTCTAACAGCGCCCCGCGGCCGGCGCAACGGGCGCCGAGGGCTGTCCATTGGGCGTGCCGAAGAAGCAGAAGAATTCTGATTTTTGGCTGTCGACCACACGCAAAAAATCAGGGTCCGTGCCGGAAGCACCGGCGAATATGCGATTACTTTCTATGTCGTCCGCGTCTCGCGTCTGGCCGGCATCGCGCCGCGCGTTTCCAAGTGTCACGGCGACCTTGCGGCCGGCATTGTCGCTGATGCTTTGCGCCTGCTGGGAGCCTTGGGCGCGATATTGCGGCGGCGATGCCGAAGTTGCCGCCTTGCCGGCTCACCTCCCCGCGGATCCTGACCATGAGATCGGCGCGGCTGTCCTGCACGATTTGTTTCATGTCCGTTTCGCCCAGCCGAGGCGGGCCCAACGGGCGCGGCTGGCTGCCCACTGGGGTTGCCGAAGAAGCGGAAGAAATCCGATTTTGGGCTGATGACCATGCGCGTAACGCCGCCCTTCAATCCGGTCTCATAGGCTTGCATCGAGCGGTAGAAAGCGAAAAAATCAGGGTCCTTGCTGTAGGCCTCGGCGAAAATGCGGTTTCTTTCCGCGTCGCCTGCGCCTCGGGTCTGGTCGGCTTGTTGCTGGGCATTGCCGAGCAGCACCACCACATCGCGGTCGGCCTTAGCCCTAATGGTTTGCGCCTGCTGCGAGCCGAGGGCGCGGTATTGCGCCGCCTCGCGCGCGCGCTCGCTCTGCATCCGGCTAAACACCTTTTCGGAAATCTGCTTTGGCAGATCGGCACGGCGGATTCTCACGTCGACGGCGGCGATGCCGAAGTTGCCGCCTTGCCGGTTCACCTGCTCGCGGATCTTGACCATGAGATCGGCGCGTTTGTCGCGCACGATTTCGGTCATGTTCGCCTCGCTCAACACCCGGCGCACCGCCGAGTTTAGGATGAAGCCCAGCTGACCGTTCGCCAGATCGGGCGAGTGGAGCGTCTGATAGAACTTCAACGGATCGACGATCCGGTAACGCAGGAAGGAATCGACGTCGAGGCGGTTGTTGTCGGAGGCGAGCACTTCCTGTTTCGGCGCCTCGACAACGAGAATGCGATTGTCGAGAAAAACGACATTCTCGATGAACGGGTATTTGAAATGAAGCCCTGGCGTGGTGATAAGACCGCGCCCGGGGACCGGCTCGCCGAAACGCAACACAATCGCCTGCTCGGTCTGGTCTACGGTAAACACCGAGGCCAGCCCGACGATCACGAGGAGGATGAGCGCGGCGATCCCGCCGAATAAGGCCGCGTTCTTCATTTGCGGCCTCCTTCACTCACGTTCGGCGTCAAGGGCCCAAGCGGCAAATAGGGAACCACCCCCTGGCCTTGCCCGCCGCTCTGATCGAGAATGATCTTGTCCGTCCCGGCGAGCACGCGTTCCATGGTCTCGAGATAGAGTCGTTCGCGCGTGACTTCGGGCGCCTTCTTATATTGCTCATAGATTTGGGTGAAGCGGGAAACCTGGCCGGTTGCCTGGGCGACGGTTTGGAGCTTGTAGCCTTCCGCCTCCTGGATGATGGCCGCGGCCTTGCCGTTGGCCTCGGGAACGACCCGATTGGCATAGGCCTCGGCCTCGTTGCGCAAACGGTTTTGATCCTGCTGCGCCGCGGTCACGTCCTTGAAGGCGGCGATGACCTGCTCGGGCGGGTCGACGGATTGCAATTGCACCTGCAACACCAGGATGCCGGCCTTATACGAATTAAGGACCTTTTGCATGAGTTCCTGCACGTCCGACTCGATCTTTGGGCGATCTGCGGTTAAAATCCTTTGGATCTGGCCGCGGCCGATGACTTCGCGCATGGCGCTCTCGGCGATCGCCTTCACCGTTTCGCGCTGGTTTGAGATATTAAAGGCATAATTCTCGGGGCGCACCGGGTCGATCTGCCAGATCACGACAAATTTGACGTCGGCGATGTTTTCATCGCCGGTCAGCATCAGGCTTTCCTCCGGCAGGTCGAGCAGGATTTGCGAATTCGGTACCCGCGCCTCCTGACGCAAGCCGAAGCCGATGTTGGTCGTGTTACGGTCGGTGACCGGGAGCTTCTCCACGCTGCCGATGGGGAAAGGCAAATTGTAGTTTAACCCTGGACTGGTCTTGCCCGTGTAGCGGCCGAAAATCCTGTTCAGTCCGACTTCGTTCGGGCCGACCGTGTAAAAGCCGGACACCAGCCAGATGATCGTACCAGCGAGAACCAAGGCAAGAAGGCCGCGTCCTCCCATTCCGGCAGGTCCCGGCATCCATTGTCTGAGCTTCTCCTGCGCGCGCTTCAGGAATTCCTCGAATTCGGGCGGCGGCGCGCCCGGCTTTTGCCCCCAAGGCCCTGGGCCGCTGGGCTTCCAAGAGCCGCCATTTCCGCCTTCACTGCTCCACGGCATGAGATTCTCTTTTGCAAGGTGAGGCCCAGGAAAGCGCGCGATGCCCGCCGCCGCCCCGGATCGAATCTATCCTGGCCCTTATAGGAGAGCCGGGCGGCCACTACAATGATAAGCAGCGGCGCCGGTCAAAATCTACAAAAGCAAATGTCGCTTCGTCCTTGGCCGCTGGCCGTGGCCGAACCCGGCTTATTTCCAGCCAATTAGACCAGTCGATGGCGGGGAAACTCACCGCGCCGCTTGGCGCGAGATCGACGAAGGTCAGGTGCATGCGCTCGGCACGGCCAATCAAACTTTCGTAAAGCTTCCCGCCGCCGGCCAAAATAACCTCTTCCGCGCCCATCGCTTGGGCCCGCACCTGCGCGAGCGCGAGCGCCGCGTCGAGCTCATGCGCGACATGGATGGCCTTGGCTTGGCCGCCGCCGCGCGACGGGCCGAAGGCGCGGTCGCGGGTGATGACGATCGTCTCGCGCCCGGGCAAGGCTCGCCCTATTGATTCGAAGGTCTTGCGTCCCATGACCAAGGGCTTGCCCATGGTGACCCGGCGGAAATGTTTAAGATCGCTTGGCAGACGCCACGGCATGCCGCGTCCGTCGCCAATCACGCCATTTTCGGCGATCGCCGCGACGATGGCGAGAGGAATCTTCATCATCGAGCACCAAATTTCCAGATAACCGTTTGCGGCGCTTCCTTGCCCATACGCCACCCAGTTCTTCACCAATCGCGACCGGACTGCCTTGTGGAATGTAGTGGCCGGTCGAGCGGCAGCGAGCCGTTAGAACGGGCGTCACCCACACAATGGCGGAAAAATCGACGAACGGCATGATCTTAAGCGCGAGCATTCCAAACAAGGTCGCGCCGAGGAGAAAGCTCGACCGCAGCATTTGCAGCAGGGGCCGGCGCGAGATCATGAGGCGCGGGTCGCGCCAAGCAATGAAAATGCTCACCAAAACCATGTGCACGAAAAAGCGTGCAAAGGCGATTTCCGCCGCCGGATAGGTTTTGAGCAAGATGCGCGCGGTTGAATCCTGGCAAACGAACAGGCACGTCGCGACCAACATCCAAAGGATTCCAGTCCTGATCGCCACGCCGCTCGCCGCTGGTGCCGCGCCGGAAGAGGCGTGTCGGGGGGAGGCTATTGGACCGCCGGGTGAGCCGGCCTCGGCCGGTATTATGCGGGTCATGCAATACTCAAAAGAACGATTTCAAAATCGGCGAAGCCCATGCGGTAGCCGAATGCCAGGGCTTTTTCTAGCCCGTCCGCGGGCCATGCCGGACGGGCGTCAGCGGTGGACGCTGAAAAACATCAAATTTCGGAGCCAGACCGCACGCGATCGAGAAACCTGCACGACCGTCGGCTCATTCATAGCGTGGTGCCTGAAACGCGAGCAAATGCTCGATCACC
>JBOHJU010000085.1:0-9556 GCA_050728755.1 Methylocella sp. | reverse complement strand
TCCATCCGCCGCTCTTATCGGAAATACCATCTCGAATGGCTTGCCGGTCGCGATCGATCGCGTCCAACCTTCTAGCACCGCGGGCAATGCCTTGGGGTCAAGCACCGCTCGCCATCCCCAGCCCTCTATCTCCTCAGGAGTTGTCCCCGAGTAATCATAACACCTCTTGTTATACCAATAGATCCATCCGTCAGGGTTCGCGAGCCACATTAGCTGCGGCACGAAATCCGCTAACAACTGAAAGTGCTTTTCGCCCTCCAGCAGCGCGCCGGGGAAGTTTTGGCTCATGACGAGTGACTCGTGGCAAGTAGGAAAAGCAAACGAAGCGTACGGCGTCTGAAGGCGGCGGCTCGCCGCGCTGGCAGGGGCGTTTGACGATCTGATCAAAGCCCGCCTCCCTGCCTGCCGTCGGAGGCAACGTCCTACATTAAAGGTCGATTAGTTGCTTTTCAAGAGAGTAATCGCTTACCGAACCATGTGGTTCACGGAGCGTGATCTCCAGAAAGCTGAAGCCTTTTGGATGAGAATACGCAAAAAACAAACGAATAGAACCGTATGCGACTCACATTGAAGCAATCATGGTCGAAGGCGTGACCGTGAGGATCAACCGCGTTTGTTCCCTTTTGAGCCAGTAGTCTGCTATCAAGGCGTCATGCGCGAAGATCCGGGCAAGAACTATCCTGGCCGACGCCCCGCGGCCCGCGTGCCGGCGTACGCGCCAACTCGGCAAAATCGCCCCAACCAGCCGCGGCGCGCGACGGCCGCCGGCAAAACATCCGCGATTACGCGGCCGGAAGACTCTCTCCCGGCTGCAAGCTCCACGGCTGCCCTGGACAATCCTAGCGATCGGCAACCAAGCCTTACTCAGGCGCCGCGTCCGAACGCCGAAGGCACCGGAGAACGCATCGCCAAGGTCATGGCGCGGGCCGGGCTCTGCTCAAGGCGTGAGGCGGAAGCTTGGATCGGCGAAGGCCGCGTCGCCCTGAACGGAGTGGCGCTGACCAACCCGGCGGTCAACGTGGCGCGGGGAGACAAGATCACCATCGACGGCGTGCCGCTCGCCCATCGCGCCCGCACCCGGCTTTTTTTGTTTCATAAGCCGCGCGGCCTCGTTACGACCGCGCGCGATCCGCAGGGGCGGCCGGCGATTTTCGATTATCTGCGGCAACATTGGCCAGACGGCCCGCGCGTGGTCAGCATCGGCCGCCTCGACATCAATAGCGAAGGGCTGCTGCTGCTCACCAACGATGGGGGGCTCGCGCGGGTCCTCGAATTGCCCGCGACCGGCTGGGTCAGACGTTACCGCGTCCGCGCGAAAGGCAAAACGGATCAAGCCATTCTCGATCGGCTCCGCGAGGGTCCGACACTCGATGGCGTGAAGTATGGCGGCATCGAGGCGACCCTCGATCGCGCGCAGGGCGCCAACAGCTGGCTAACGATGGCGTTGCGCGAAGGCAAAAACCGCGAGATCAAGCGCGTGCTCGAACATATCGGGCTTCAAGTCAACCGCCTGATCAGGCTTTCCTTCGGACCGTTCCAGCTCGGCGAGCTCGCCGAGGGCGCGGTCGAAGAGGTGCGCACGCGCGTCCTGCGCGATCAGCTCGGGCCCACGCTCGCCAAGGCCGCGGGCGCGGATTTTTCGAGCCCGCTTCTTGCTGAAAACGAAGCGGCGGAAGCTGTCGATGTTTCAAACGCGCGGCAGCAAAAGAGCAGCGCCGGTCTTGGCCGCGATCACGGGAATGCGCCGGATGGGACACGACGTCCGCACGGGGGGAGATCGCGGGGGGATGATCGCCAACCCGAAGCAAGACCCGGGGTGAGGGTCAAACCCGCACCCCCCGCCCGTAAACATGTTTCCGCGTTGCGCGCCGAATCTGGCGAACCGCCAAAGCAGCGCAAACGGATCGAACGCCGCGAGACGGCCGATCGCGGCGGACGCACGGTTTATGTCGAACGGCTGGTGTCCGCCAACCGCGAGGACAAGCGCCGGAAAAATCGCGAGGACAAGCGTAAGCCGCCGGACGCGCGCAACGGACACAGCTTCGAAGCCGGGCGCCGGGGCCGCGATGACTCAAGCGGACGCCGGGGCGCTGGCGCCGCAGCAGCAAGCTCCAAGCCGACGAGAAAATTCAGGACGGAGGACGCGTTTCAAAAAATCAGGCGGGAACGCTGGCAAAAATCTCCCAGGGGACAAAAAAAATTGGCTTCCGGTCCTCGCAAAGCCGATCCCGATCGGGCACAAGGTCTGGCGAAGCCATACCGGAAATTTGAGGCGGGAGGCGGGCGGTGCAAGCGCG
This sequence comes from Methylocella sp., assembly GCA_050728755.1. GTDB lineage: Bacteria > Pseudomonadota > Alphaproteobacteria > Rhizobiales > Beijerinckiaceae > Methylocapsa. The sequence goes on along the minus strand of JBOHJU010000085.1, from coordinate 7,259 downwards.
GAAGCCCGGAACGCGCGCTACAGGGCCGCGGCCAAGCGGACAAGCGTTCCGAGGGTCGGCGCCCGCCAAGACCCTATGAAAACCCAGGAGGCGGCAGACCAGCAGGCACGCCACCTAGCGAGGGCGGGCCCAGAGGGCGCGGCGGACCCCCAAAAGGGCGCCCGCGCGGCAAATCGTGACGTACCATGCGCATTGTCGGCGGCAGGTTGAGAGGCCGGGCGTTGAAAAGCCCTGGTTCGGACGCGATCCGGCCGACCTCGGACCGCCTGCGCGAGACAGTTTTCAATATTCTCGCGCATTCCTACGGCAACCCGGTCGGCGGTGCCCGGGTCATCGACCTGTTCGCCGGCACTGGCGCCATGGCGATCGAAGCGCTGTCGCGCGGCGCCGATTTTGCCCTCCTCATGGACCAAAGTGCACGCGCCTGCGCGATCGTCCGCGCCAACTTCGCCGCGCTCGATATCGGCGGCGCGGCCCGCATCCTCAGGGGCGACGCGAGCAAGATCGGCGCCGCGCCCGGGGGGGCGAGTTTCAGTCTTGCCTTTCTCGATCCGCCCTATGGGAAGGGTCTTGTCCCGCCAACGCTCAATGCCTTGCGTGACGGATGCTGGCTCGGCAACAACGCACTCGTTGTCATTGAAGACCGCGTGGGGGCCGAGGTCGCCTTGCCCGACGGATTTGTCTTACGCGAGACGCGCCGCTTCGGCGTCACGCAGGTCGTGTTCGCATGTTTCAATTAAGCCACGGGCGCTAGCGTGGCCCGTGGCTTCTTCGCAACGAACACCGGGATCGAAATGTTCAGGGCATCAAAACCTTGTTGATGACTTGGATCACGCCGTTCGATTGGAGAACGTCGGCGATCGTGATCCGCGCGGCGCGGCCCTTGGAATCGGTGATGTGGATGGCCCGGCCTTTTTCGGTAATCCTCAACGGCTCGCCCTCCAACGTGTTGAATGTTGCCTGTCCGCCACCCTCCTCGACGGCTTTCCTAAGATCGGCGGTGGTCAAGCGGCCCGGCACCACATGATAAGTGAGGATGGATGTGAGTTCGCCATTGTTCTCCAGCTTCAGCAAAGTGTCGACGGTGCCGGGGGGAAGCTGGGCAAAAGCCTCGTTCGTCGGCGCGAACACCGTGAAAGGACCGGGGCCTTCCAAAGTGTCGACGAGGCCCGCCGCATTGACCGCCGCGACAAGCGTCGTGTTATCCTTGGAGTGGACCGCGTTCTGAATGATGTTCCTGCTCGGATACATGGCCGCGCCGCCGACCATTTTGATCCTTTCGGCGGAAGCGATGCCGGAGATGCCCGCGGCGGCGAGAAAAACCGTGGCGGCGAGCGTCTTGCGATGGAATTTCATGATGTGTTCCTTTTCGAGATCGCCGGCTTAATCGTCCGGCATGCCGGTCTTTACGGGAGCCGGGGCCGAAAAGTTTCAAGCGTGCCTAAGTGCCTGCAAGCCGCTATCGCGGCGGCGGAACCGCCCGGCCAGTCGATTTTGCCGATTGGCGCAGCGGCAGGCGCTCCCGCCGCCAGCTGGGCTCGAACGCCATCGACGCCGTGCGCGGGAATCCATATGCGTTCTTTCTCGATTATGACGTCCGAGCGCGGATTTGCCGTAAAGGGTCCGGAAAGCCTTCCGGTCGCCCGAGGCGACGGCCTCAGGCAGGCCACACAAATCCGCGCGCGGCTTTAGACACGGCCGAATGATCCCGAGCCATAAGGCCGTTTCCATCGCGAACCGAGTTCACGACTTGCGTTTGCTAACTTACACTGTGTATCGTGCCGTTTACTCCACTCGGGAAGAACAAGCCAAAGTTGGGATTGACGCCGCCATAGACGATATTAAGAACCTGAGACGTAGTACGGCTGAATGCGATAGCGTTCTGGTCAGCGGGAACGATATTGGCACGGCCGTTCAGCAAGATGCCCTGATCATCGTTCGCGCCCGACAACTTTGCGCGCAGGGCCGAAATTTTTTGAACCGGTTGGAACAATTCGCGTTGGTAAAGGAGTGTGCGGATTTCGCTCGCGTGATAGGCCTCGACCGCGAGGATGCCGGCAGCAGCGGAGAGATAGGCCTTGTTACTGAGTAGCGGCGCGGCGCCGCGATAGGCGGTAACGCCGACGTCTTCGAAGATGAACGCCCCCAGCAAAAAATTTCGCTGAGTTTCGAAGGGGTTGAACGTTTCAGTCGGACCGATGATGCCGGCTGCTCTCGCCAATGTCGTAAAGCTCTTTTTTAGATTAATCTGCGGTTCAGCAACTGCTAAGGAAGCGAGCTGCGCGCGCAAGAATAACACATGCGCTTCCTCATCCCTCGCAATCTCTTGCGCAAATTGCGTCAACTTAGAACTTTCAAATGGCACTTCGCTGCCCCCTACAACTGTCCCGTGGGTGCCGACGCCCGTGGTGTCCCCGCTCGGCAGCCCGCTGCCGGTTGTCGCCCGAAGATAGAATTCAGCCTCCAGGTATTCCAAATTGAGTGCAAAATTGAGGATATCGGCGTCGGTGACCGCTGCAAGGGCAGGCTCTGGAAACCCTGCCGCGATCGCTCCCGCGGCGGCGGCCGCAAACCCGGCGCCTTTCACCAAGCTCCTTCGATCCATCGATGCAGCGAACGTGCTGTTCTTGTCGTATGTCTCTTTCGCATCCATTTGAGTAGTTCCTTCTGCTGGAACGGTGAGAATCTGAATTGGAGGAATTCGGCTTACCGAAGCGACTCGTCCGTGGCCGTGCCGCATGGTTAATACGGGGTGCAAGCCGAAAAAGTTTTAGCTCGCCGATCACGAAAGATTGACTCTCCATCGTGCCGCTGGCGCGGAACAAAGCACGCGTGACGAGCGGCAGCCTGAGGCAAATTTTCCACTATGCCCCAGGCGCGAAAGACGGCTGAATATCTTTCGATCTACGGCAGGTTCTGGGGGCTCTGGGACTCCAACGTGTAATTAAAGCAGCGGGATTTGATTCCTCGCGGGTCGGCCGATGGCTGGGCACGCGAACGCGCGGGTTTTCGAAACGTTGGCCACGCAGGCCGCGCCATAGGAATTGGCGCGGCAGTGCGGCGTCGCACGGGCGCGACGCGTCGGCAGGCCAAGTGGCATCCGGTCAGCCCGGAGGAACGCGTGCCGGACGCTCATCGAGTGTGTGCGCTGGCGTTTTGTCGAAGGCTCGGACCTGCCCGTGGTCTTGAAATCGCGGCAATATGCGGACTCGTCCCGCCGGTTTGGAAGAGGCTGGCTTCGATGCGCGGTACTGTAAAATTTACGCAAGTCCGAGCGGCTGCTGTCCTGTTTATTTTCGTCACGGTCGCCCTTGATATGGTAGCGCTGGGGGTGATAGCGCCCGTGCTTCCCAAGCTGATCATCGAATTCGAAGGTGGCGACGTCGCGGGCGCCGCGTCCGTCGCCGGCGTGTTTGGATTTTCCTGGGCGTTTATGCAATTTCTATTTCAGCCGATTCTCGGCGCGGTCTCGGATCGTTTCGGCCGTCGGCCTGTCGTGCTGCTGTCGAATTTCGGGCTCGGGATTGACTATTTGATCATGGCGCTTGCCCCCAATCTTTACTGGTTGTTCCTCGGCCGCTTGATATCCGGCATCACGGCAGCCAGTTTTACCACGGCCAGCGCTTACATTGCGGATGTGACGCCGCCCGAGGAAAGAGCCGGCAAGTTTGGAATTCTCGGCGCCGCTTTTGGCCTCGGGTTCATTATCGGGCCGGGAATCGGCGGCGCCGCGGGTGCCTTCGATCTGCGCGCGCCGTTCTGGCTTGCGGCGGCCCTCAGCCTCGTCAATGGATGTTACGGTTATTTCATTCTGCCGGAATCGTTGGCTCCCCAACAGCGTGCCAGACGCCTACCTTGGGCAAGCGCCAACATCTTGGGTTCGGCTCTCTTCCTTCGGAGAATTGGCCTCGCTGCGCTCGCATTGGCTATGTTCTTATCCTATCTCGCCCATGAATCCTTGCCGGCCATCTTTGTCCTTTACACTGATTACCGCTACCACTGGGGCTCGGCACAGGTCGGCCTCGCGCTCGCGGCGGTCGGAATCGGTTCCGCCCTTGTCAGCGGAGTGCTTTCCGGGCGGGTGGCGCACTCTGCTTTTCGCGCTTGCCGCGGGAGCAATGGCGTTCGCGGTCTACGGCCTCGCACCGTCGGGAACTTTGTTCGTCTTCGGAATTCCCCTCGGGGCATTTTGGGGTCTTTCCAATCCCGCCGCGCTTGCCCTCATGACGCAACGTGCATCGTCCACCGAGCAAGGCCGCCTCCAGGGCGGCTTGGCGAGCCTTCGCGGAATCGCCGGAATGATCGGGCCTTTGCTGTTCACGCAGGCATTGTCAGTGGCGATAGCGTCGGCGTCCTTCAGTGGCGCAAGCTACATGGCCGCGTCCATTCTGCTTACAGTGAGCCTCTGCTTAGCGTGGCGCTGGCCTCTGTAGAAAAAAGCGGCCATTAGAGCATGTCCCGAAAAAGTTGCTCGACTTTTTCGATTCTGACATGCTCCAACTCTTTGAATTTGAGCCGCGTCCTTATCGATCAAATGATTCCATTTGATCGGGACGCGCTCTAGGCCGCCCCGGAACAGCTCCTTCGGGACAAAATCAACACGAATAATACATGTCGAACTCGATCGGGTGCGGGGCCATCTCGAACCGCATCACCTCGCCCATTTTCAATTCGATGTAGCTGTCGATGACGTCATCGTCGAAGACGCCGCCCGCCTTAAGGAAAGAGCGATCCTTGTCGAGACTGCCGAGAGCTTCGCGCAGCGAGCCGCAGACGGTTGGGATCTTCTTGAGTTCCTTCGGCGGCAGATCGTAAAGATCCTTGTCCATTGCCTGCCCCGGATCGGCCTTGTTCTGGATCCCATCGATGCCCGCCATCAGCATCGCGGAGAAGGCGAGGTAAGGATTGGCCGCCGGATCCGGGAAGCGCACTTCGACCCGCTTTGCCTTGGGGTCGGGCGAGTACATGGGGATACGGCACGAAGCCGAGCGGTTGCGCGCCGAATAGGCCAGGAGGACCGGCGCCTCGTATCCGGGCACCAGCCGCTTGTAGGAATTCGTCGTCGGGTTGGTGAAGGCATTTAGCGTCCGGGCATGCTTGATGATCCCGCCAATGTAATAAAGGCATTCCTGGCTGAGATCGGAATATTTGCTGCCGGCGAACACCGGCTTGCCGGCTTTCCAGATCGATTGATGGACATGCATTCCCGAACCGTTGTCGCCAAACACCGGCTTCGGCATGAAGGTCGCCGTCTTGCCGTAGCTTTGCGCCACCTGGTGGATGCAATATTTGTAGACTTGAAGGTGATCGGCGATCGTCGTCAGCGGCCCGAACTTCAGACCGAGCTCATGCTGCGCCGAACCCACCTCGTGGTGATGTTTTTCGACTTTGGCACCCATCTGCGCCATGGCGGCGAGCATTTCGCCACGCATGTCCTGCGCCGAATCTTGCGGCGGCACGGGGAAATAGCCGCCCTTGGTGCGCATCCGGTGACCGAGATTGCCGCCCTCGTAAGGGGTGTCCGAATTCGACGGAAATTCGGCCGAATCGACGATAAAGCCGGTGTTATAGGGATCGGAACTGAAACGGACGTCGTCGAAGACAAAGAACTCAGCCTCGGGACCGAAGTAGGCGGTATCGCCGATCCCCGTGGAAACCACATAGGCTTCGGCCTTCTTGGCGATGCCGCGCGGATCGCGGTTATAAGGCGCGCGGGTCGTGGGTTCGAGAATGTCGCAGATGATCGACAGCGTCGGCGCCGCAAAAAAAGGATCCATCGCGGCTGATGCCGGGTCCGGCATCAGGGTCATGTCAGATTCATTGATCGCCCTCCAGCCGGCGATCGAAGAACCGTCGAACCCTAAACCTTCGGAAAACGTGTCCTCGTCGAAGATCGTCACATCGAAAGTGACATGCTGCCACTTGCCGCGCGGATCGGTAAAGCGGAGATCGACGTATTTTGCCTCATGGTCCTTGATGTATTTAAGCACGTCCTTGGCGGTCTTCATGTCTTACCCTCTCTTCTTGGAATTAAGCGTATTTGGGGGAAGCGGCGAATTGGCTTGCACGGTTTCGCGGCAATGCAAACGATCAAATCGCCTCCGTTCCAGTTTCGCCAGTCCGGATGCGGATGGCGTTTTCCACCTCCGAGATAAAGATTTTTCCGTCTCCAATCCGGCCCGTTTGCGCGGCTTTGCGGATCGCATCTACGGCGAGATTGGCGCTTGCTTCGGAAACCACAACTTCGATTTTGACCTTGGGGAGGAAATCAACGATATACTCTGCTCCACGGTAGAGTTCGGTGTGGCCCTTTTGCCGGCCAAAGCCTTTCACTTCCGTGACGGTGATACCGGAGACGCCCGCTTCGCGCAGCGCCTCCTTCACTTCATCGAGCTTGAAAGGCTTGATAATCGCCTCGATTTTCTTCATGGACATTTTTTTTTGGACTTTTTTGTCGCGGTGCTCCGGTAGACCGGGAAAAAACGCGCAAGCGGCACTTTAACCGGCTCATAGCACCTGCCAAGCAAAACCGCCAAGCAAAACTAACCGGGCGCCGACGGAGGCATGCCGGAATGGCTGTCCCCAGGCGCGCCAAGCTATTAGGCAAATTGCGGGCCAGCAATCCGGGCCGCGCGGCTGCGAAGTTACAAGTACTGCCGCAACAGCCTCGTGTTTGCTCAATCAAAAATGAATCCGCCTGCTGCGGGCGAACAGCGTTCCCCGCGCGGTCCACGCACGCCAGGCACTTTTACGAGGTGCGCTTTGACCCCGCCGCGGCCAGGGCCGATCCGCCGCCGCCCGCGGCGGCAACTGTCACGCTTTCACTGCGAAGGGCTCGCCGGATTTGCATGACGCCAAACAAGCCTGCCACTGCGCACTTGGACGGACAAAAAGACCCGCCGCGTGTCGATGCCACGTGGCGGGTCCTATCGTGATCCTGTTAAGACCTATTATTCCACTGATTCGAGAACGGCCCGCCGCTCGCGCTTGCTTTGAGGCTTTTCCGCCGTTGCAACCAGGGCCGCACTGACGCCGGAGCCGAGAAGCTGGAGGGAGATTTCCTTACCGTTGCCGAATTTGATTCCATCGCGATAGGCGCCGTGTTCGAGCCGCGCGAAGATGACGCGTTCCTCGTCGCTAACGCCGAGGCGCGTTTGGAGATCGCTCGATATCCCTTCGAGCTTGAGATGCGTGTCGTACTGAACGCAGACTGCCGTCGTGCAATCCCCAGGCGAGGCGAGGCCAATGCTTCCCGAAGG
>JBOHJU010000084.1:0-9610 GCA_050728755.1 Methylocella sp. | reverse complement strand
GAATGGAACATCGCCACCGCCGTTTCAAGCGTCGGCGGTTCGCCGGGACGCATGACACGGTAGATATCGAACAACGCTTCCTCGCGCGAGCGGTTCTTGTCGACGGCGAGCGTGTTGCGAATGTAGGGACCGATATTGACATGATCGATGTCCAGCACCGGCAACTCAGCGAAACCGGCCTCGATCAAAAGCGCCAGGGATTTGGCGGTGATCTCATCGCCGACTTCGGCAAAGATTTCGCCGGTCGCCGGGTTATAAAGGTCGCAGCCGATATATTGCCCGTGCAGATCCTCGCCCTGCGCGCGCAGGAATTTGACCCCTCGTTCGGCAAGCAGACGCCCGGTGCGCACCGTAAGCTTCTTGCCCGCTTCGAGAACCACCTCCCCGGTATCGGCGTCGAGAAGATCGAGCGCGGCCTTCATGCCTTTCATACGATCGGGCTCGAAAGGCAGACGCCACCCGTCCCTATCCCTCACAAACGTGATCGTCTTATAGAAGGTCGAGAGAATCTCTTCGCCATCCATCCCTAGGGCGTAAAGAATCGACGTCGCCGGAATTTTCCTGCGCCGGTCGATGCGCGCATGGACGATGTCCTTGGCGTCGAATTCGATATCGAGCCAGGAGCCGCGATAGGGAATGATCCGCGCCGCGAACAAAAGCTTGCCGGACGAATGACTTTTGCCTTTGTCGTGATCGAAAAACACCCCCGGCGAACGGTGCATTTGCGAAACGATGACCCTCTCGGTTCCGTTGACGATGAACGTCCCGTTCATCGTCATCAAAGGCATATCTCCCATATAGACATCCTGCACCTTGATGTCCTTGACCGACCTCGCGCCGGTATCGGGATCCACGTCGAACACATCCAGCTGCAAAGTGACCTTAAGCGGCGCCGCGAAGGTCATGCCGCGCTGGCGGCATTCGTCGACGTCATATTTCGGCGGCTCAAACTCGTATTTGACAAATTCGAGCAGCGCCGCGTTGGAAAAATCCGAAATCGGGAAAACCGATCTGAAAACCGCTTGCAGCCCTTCGTCCGGACGCCCGCCTGGCGGCTCGTCGACGAGCAGGAACTGGTCATAGGATGCCTTTTGAACTTCAATCAAATTCGGCATTTCCGCTGCCTCGCGGAGATGCCCGAAAAATTTGCGGATACGCCTACGGCCGGTGAACGTCTGCGCCATATGATGAGCCATTTCGCTCCTCGAACCTCACATCAACAACGATTTTCTCGAGCGGAAATTTGCTAGACCCGCGTCCAGCCGGGGCGCCGAAGGGGCGGGACTTTCTCAGCCCCAAACGTTCACGGCGAAATACCGGGCAAAGATTCGATAAGTGTCGAGACTGAAGTCCGTTACCAAAGCAATCCTTGCTTCGCCCGTCTCAATCTTCGCCGCGACCGCCGCCTTGCCAAACATCAAACCGCCGAAAGAGCGAAGCCGCGCTCACTTGAATTCCACCTTGGCGCCCGCTTTTTCGAGTGCCGCCTTGATCTTTTCGGCTTCCTCCTTGGTCACGCCTTCCTTGACGGGCTTGGGCGCGGCTTCGACGAGATCTTTTGCCTCTTTCAAGCCAAGTCCGGTCACCGCGCGCACTTCCTTGATGACTTCGATTTTCTTGGCGCCGATCGCCGCAAGGATCACGGTGAATTCGGTCTGCTCCTCTACCGGTGCCGCCGCCGCCGCGGTCGCGGGCCCGGCGGCGACGGTGACAGCCGCGGCCGCGGATACGCCCCATTTTTCTTCCAGCAGCTTGGCGAGCTCGGCGGCTTCGAGCACGGTGAGGCTCGACAGGTCAGCGACGATCTTTTCCAGATTGGCCATTTTCATTCCTTCGATTCAAATCCAAAACGCGGGTAAGACTCACCTGATAAAGTTGTCAGGCAGCGTCTTTTGCGGCGTAGGCCGAAAAAACGCGCGCGAGCTTGGCGGCCGGCGCGGTTGCAAGCCGCGCCAGCCTCGCCGCCGGCGCCTGGACGAGGCCAACGAGTTTGGCGCGCAGTTCGTCCAACGACGGCAGCGTCGCAAGCTCGCGTACGGCATCAACGTCGAGCGCGGTCGCCCCCATGGCGCCGCCCAGGATCACAAGCTTGCCGTGATTCTTAGCAAAAGCCACCGCGGCCTTCGGCGCCGCGACCGGGTCGTCCGAACAGGCAATCAGGGTCGGACCCCGCATAAGCTCTGAAATCGACGCGGCCTCCGTGCCTTGAAGCGCGATCTTGACGAGACGATTCTTGGCGACCCGCACTGTGGCTCCCGCCGCGCGCATCTGCTTGCGCAGAGTTTGCATTTGAACCACGCTCAAGCCGGAATAATGCGCGACCACCACCACAGATGTTCTATTAAAGACATCGCTCAAGGACGCCACGCATTGTTTCTTTGCCGCTCTGTCCACAGTGTGTCTCCTTGCGCGGGCGCCGAATTTTAAGTATTCCGGCCCGCGGGCTGCATCTGCCGCCACTCGGCGAGGCGACTCTGTGCCTGTCCCCGAAACGGACAAGCCGCGCCGGACAGAGGGATAGACCAAAACCGAAGGAAGCAAAAAGGCGAAACCTTCTCGCGATCAAATCTTGTTGTTGCCCCGTCTATGCCGGCCAAGACCGCGTCGCCGGCAAAGCCGAATTGGCGCACAAAAAACTAAGCTTGAGTTCGACCACGACGGGACGGCCTCTCGATCCGGCGGTCTCGGACAGGACAACACATGGCCGGAACGGACAGGCGTCAACCGCCTATCCTCCAGCCTTACATACCACGTCACGAAACACCCTTCGCAGTAAAGTGAAACTCGCCAACACCCCGCCATCGCTGAAACGTCATGAATGCGGGGCCGCTATTTCCGATCCGCCCCGAACCTTTTATTTAACCCTAACGGTCTCTCATGCCAAGGCCCGAAATGCAAATTTCGCGCATTCGCGAACGATCGGTTCAGACCGTAAGCGTCGCGGGATCGACCTTGACCCCAGGACCCATGGTCGACGAGATCGCGACACGTTGAATATAGGTGCCCTTAGCGCCCTGAGGCTTGGCCTTGGCCACCGCATCCACGAACGCAACGATGTTTTCGATCAATTTCTCGTGCGCAAAGGAGGATTTGCCGACGCTGCCTTGGATAATCCCGGCTTTTTCCACCCGAAACTCCACCGCCCCGCCCTTCGAGGCCTTGACCGCGCCGGCGATGTCCATGGTCACGGTGCCGACCTTCGGATTGGGCATCAGGCCGCGCGGACCCAAAACCTTGCCGAGCCTGCCGACGAGAGGCATCATGTCCGGCGTGGCAATGCAACGGTCGAAGGCGATTGTGCCGCCTTGGACGGTCGAAACGAGGTCCTCCGCGCCCACGACGTCCGCCCCCGCCGCCTTGGCCTCGTCGGCCTTGGCGCCGCGCGCAAACACCGCCACACGCAGGGTGCGCCCGGTTCCGTTCGGGAGATTGACCACGCCGCGGACCATCTGATCGGCGTGCTTGGGGTCGACCCCGAGATTCATCGCGATCTCGACGGTCTCGTCGAACTTCGCGTTGGCGCGCTCCATGACCAGCTTGACCGCCTCGGCGACCGGATAGAGCTTGATCCGGTCAATTCCCTCGCGCGCTTTGCGCACGCGTTTCCCAACATGGGCCATCGCCCTACTCCACTATCTCAAGGCCCATGGAACGGGCGGAGCCCTCGATCATCCGCATCGCGGCTTCGACCGAGGCGCAATTGAGGTCGGGCAATTTTTTCTCGGCGATCTCCTTTATCTGCGCTTTTGTGATCTTGCCGGCAAAACCGCGGCCGGTGGTTTTCGAGCCCGACTCAATGCCCGACGCCTTCTTCAAAAAAAAGGAAACCGGCGGCAACTTCATCTCGAAAGTGAAGGAGCGGTCCTGAAAGGCGGTGATGACGACCGGGACCGGGGTTCCCTTTTCCATCTGCGCCGTCCTGGCGTTGAAGGCCTTGCAAAATTCCATAATGTTCAAGCCGCGCTGACCGAGCGCGGGACCGATCGGAGGCGAAGGATTGGCCGCTCCGGCCGGCACTTGCAGCTTCACGTAACCCGTGATCTTCTTTGCCATTCTTCTGCCCCCAGACAATGCCGGCCCCTTGCCGCGGCGGTTGCGGGCGCGATCGAACCCGGCCGCCGTCGAGCAGGCGAACCGGTCTCCTCTCATCCCACCGGTTGCAACGCGCGCCCCATGGTGCCTTTATTCAAATCTCCTTATCCCATATTTTCCCGCTGCCCAAGTTTGAACGAAAATATGCAAAGCTGCCGGGCAAACATGCCGCGGACCGGCGGCGAAAGCCGGACCTCCGCGCTATCGCGGGCGAGCCGGGCGCCGCCCCGCGGCAACTGCTCAGACCTTTTCGACCTGCGCATATTCCAATTCCACCGGCGTCGCGCGGCCGAAGATCGAAACCGCGACCTTGACCCTGGAACGGCCCTCGTCGATATCCTCGACGGTCCCGTTGAACGACGCGAAGGGGCCATCGGCAACACGCACCGTCTCGCCAATTTCAAACGAGATCGACGCCTTCGGCCGTTCGACGCCCTCGGCGACTTGTCCCTTGATGCGTTCCGCTTCGCCGTCCGGAATCGGCATCGGCTTCTTGTCCGCGCCCAAAAATCCGGTCACCTTCGGGGTGTTTTTAATCAGATGGTAGACGTCGTCGGAAAGAGTGCACTTGACCAGCACATAGCCGGGAAAGAATTTGCGTTCCGAATTGATCTTACGACCGCGACGAATTTCGACGATATGCTCCGTCGGAACAAGAATTTCCTCGAATTGACTAGAAAGGCCACGCTGCGCCGCCTGCTCCTTGATGGATTCGGCAACCTTTTTCTCGAAATTCGAATAGGCGTGAACAATATACCAGCGCATGCTCATCGGCACAGCTTCAAACCTCGCTCGCTAAAACCCTGCGCCAGGGCGTAATTTGCGTAAGCGAAAACCGCGGCTGCTGGAACATCCGGCCAGAATGATCAAATTCATTCAATTGAACGGCCTCTTAACCTTGCTGCTTAATTCTGTTCAATTCGGTTTCTTAGCACAAACCAAGGCGTCGCATCTGAACTCCGCTCGAGTTTCGGTTCCACCATACTCCAACTAGTTGCTCTCGAGCGAATCCTTGTCGATCAAATGCTTCCTTTTAGGATGCGCGTTCGTGGCCTAAACTCAGAATGGCGCCAACAAGAAAGCGCAGCGCCTGATCCACCGCGACGAAAAAAAGGCTGGCAAGCAGGACCATGAAAATAACGAGCGCCGTTGTGATTAGGGTCTCGCGGCGCGTCGGCCACGTCACCTTGGAGCCTTCGGCGCGGACCTCTTGAAGGAATTCCAAAGGGTTGTTCATTTGTTTGGTGTTCCGTCAATTGCAAATCGAATTGAGGCCGCGCGGACTCCCGGCGGTGCCTAAACCGTGTACCTTCCCATTCCAAGCGGCAACACGCGGAAACTCGGGAACCTGGGCAAAGGCATCGCCAAAAAATCAGGGCGCGGAACCCGAAGGCCACGCGCCGCGCTTTCTCTTATAATCAATCGCGCGCGGAACGCAAATTCATTTTTTGCTGGCCGGAACGCCACGCTGCGCGCCGTCAAAAAAGTAACGGTAAGGTCTTGGACTGCCAGCAACGACTCGGAGATGCGACGCCAATGACGGGCGCCGGAACAAATCGCAGTAAGGAAAGCCGCGGCGGCGGCCCGGCAATGATCCTGGTGCGCCCGCAACTCGCGGTCAATATCGGTATGTGCGCGCGGGCGATGGCCAATTTCGGGTTGGCGGATCTCCGCCTGGTAGCGCCACGCGAGGGTTGGCCCCGGTCCGGCGCTTATCGAAAAGGCGCCCATGCCGCTGCGGCTGGCGCCGTGCATCTGCTCGAAGCCGCGGCACTTTTTGAAACTCTCGAAGGCGCGGTCTTTGACCTTAATTTCGTTTGGGCGACCACCGCCCGCGAGCGGGGCCAGCACAAGCAAATTTTGACGCCGGCCGAAGCGATGCGGAAAAGCGCGCGCAAAATCGCGAACGGCGAAAAACATGGCGTGCTGTTTGGGCCCGAGCGCACCGGACTTGCCAATGACGAAGTGGCGTTGGCCGACGCGATCATCACCTTTCCGGTCAATCCCGCCTACGCCTCGCTCAATTTGGCGCAAGCGGTGCTCTTGACCGGATACGAGTGGATGCGCGCCGCGACGGATGCCAAGGCACCGTTTTCCATGATCCAGCGCTCGCCTGCCGCGCCGCGCGAAATGATATTGTCTTTTTTCGCTTACCTCGAAGGTGAACTCGAACGCGCCGGCTTCTTCCGCCCCAAGGCCAAGCAGCCGGTCATGCGGCGCAACCTGCGTAATATGTTCCATCGCATGCAACTCACCGAGCAGGACGTGGCCACCCTGCGCGGCATGGTCGTGCGCCTCGTCGAGGGGCGAAGGGCCGGTACCGCGCCGGATAAGATGCCCCCTGGAGACGAGGCCACCCCGTCCGCGAAATCTAGTGATTCGTTAGCGCGGGAAGATTGAACCATGGGGTCCCGGTCCGGATCGGGCTGCCGGCTGGCTCCAATAGCTTGACGCTTGGGCTTGCCGCGAGCGTCGATCAATTCCGGCGCGGCTATTCCTCTCCCGCGTCGAAAATTCAAACGAGGGCACACGAAATCTGCCGCGCCATCGCCAAACACGCCGGGCCGGGATGAATAAATGCGGCGCTTCGCGGAAAATCGCTCGCCAAGGGCGAAAAATTGTGGTTTTGATATCACACAGCCTGACAAGTTTACTTTGACTTGGCATCTTTAGAAATAAGCTGCTTTTTTAGTCTTAAGCAACTTGCTACTGTGAATTTTGAGGCAAAACCTCATTTGCCCAGGACCGGTTGTCCGGGCATGGCGTGACAGGAATTTCCGCCCGCTTCCCCGCGCGGCATCGCATTTATTTGTTGGCGCCTTCCACTCTCAAATCAGACGGTTTGGCCGGCGGATGCGGACCCTAATCCCATGGACCATCGCGTTTTCGATAAAACCAGGCTTCCCAGCCGGCACGTGACGGAAGGCGCATCGCGCGCGCCGCACCGGTCCTATCTTTACGCGATGGGGCTCACGCGCGAGCAAATCCACCAGCCCCTGATTGGCGTGGCATCCTGCTGGAACGAAGCCGCTCCCTGCAACATCGCTCTGATGCGGCAAGCGCAAGCGGTGAAGAAGGGCGTTGCGGCGGCGGGCGGCACGCCGCGCGAATTTTGCACGATCACGGTGACCGATGGAATTGCCATGGGCCATGAGGGGATGAAATCCTCGCTGGTGTCGCGCGAGGTGATCGCGGACTCGGTCGAGCTCACCATGCGCGGCCACTGCTACGATGCGCTCGTCGGCGTCGCCGGCTGCGACAAGTCGCTGCCCGGCATGATGATGGCTATGCTGCGTCTCAACGTGCCGTCAATTTTCATCTACGGAGGTTCGATCCTGCCCGGAACCTTCAAGGGGCGGCCGGTCACCATTCAAGATCTTTTCGAGGCGGTCGGCAAATACTCCGTCGGGGAAATGTCGGCCGAGGACTTGGACACGCTCGAGACCGTCGCCTGTCCTTCGGCTGGCGCGTGCGGCGCGCAGTTCACCGCAAATACGATGGCCGCCGTCTCGGAGGCGATCGGACTTGCCTTGCCTTATTCGGCTGGGGCTCCGGCTCCCTACGAAATTCGCGACCGCTTCTGCGTAATGGCCGGCGAGATGGTGATGGAACTTTTGGCGAGCAATCTTCGTCCGCGCGATATCGTCTCCCGCAAGGCGCTCGAAAACGCCGCGACCGTTGTCGCCGCTTCCGGCGGCTCGACCAATGCCGCTCTGCATCTCCCGGCAATCGCCAATGAATGCGGGATTGCGTTTGATCTCTTCGAAGTCGCCGAAGTCTTCCGCCGGACACCGTACATCGCCGATCTGAAGCCAGGGGGCAAATATGTCGCCAAGGACATGTTCGAGGCCGGCGGCATACCGCTCTTGATGAAGACGCTCCTCGATCATGGTTTTCTGCACGGCGACTGCATGACGGTCACCGGCCGGACGGTTAACGAAAACTTAAGCAAAGTCATATGGAACCCTGACCAGGACGTTGTCTGGCCGGCCGACAAGCCCATCAGCCCTACCGGCGGCGTCGTCGGCCTGAAGGGAAGCCTCGCGCCCGAGGGGGCGATCGTGAAGGTCGCGGGCATGCCGGAAGCGGCACTGATCTTCAGGGGGCCGGCGCTTTGTTTCGACAATGAAGAGGATTGTTTTGAAGCGGTGACGAAGCGCCGCTACGCGGAAGGTTGCGTTCTCGTGATCCGCTACGAGGGTCCGCGCGGGGGACCCGGCATGCGCGAAATGCTGGCGACCACGGCTGCGCTTTACGGCCAAGGCATGGGGGCCAAGGTCGCGCTTGTCACGGATGGGCGCTTTTCCGGCGCGACACGCGGTTTTTGCGTAGGTCATGTCGGACCGGAGGCGGCCGTTGGCGGCCCGATCGCGCTGGTGCGCGATGGCGACATGATCGAGATCGACGCGATCAAGGGAACGATAGACCTCCACTTGGGGGATGCGGAATTAGAAAAAAGAAAAAAAGATTGGCAACCGCGTCAAACCAATTTCGGGTCTGGCGCGTTATGGAAGTACGCCCAGATCGTCGGTCCCGCAGTTACTGGAGCCGTTACGCACTCAGGTGCGTCGAGTGAAACCAATGTCTATGCTGACATCTAGCCGTATTGCTGCGGTTATGCTTTTCGTGCTGGCGGCTTGCGCACCCGCTTCCCGCATCGGCGCGTTGGAGGCAACCGAGGGCGGGGCGGTCGGAGCGGCGGTTGAAAAGGCACCGCTCCAGTCATTTGCGACGCCGCGGGCGGCGTTGCAGGCGGGTCTCGAAGGGTTTCGCTCGGGCAATGGCACGTCCGCGATCGAGGCCTTGAAATATGCCGCGGCGGGCGGCGAAATGCTGGCACGATGGAAACTCGCCAAAATTTATGCCGACGGCGACGGCGTGCCCCGCGATGATATCAAGGCGTATGACTATTTCGCTCAAATCGTTGCGAATTACGACGAGGATAGCCCCGACCTGCGCGATCGCGCGGTTGTGTCGAGCGCATTGGATTCGCTGGGAATCTACAATCTGAACGGAATAGCGAACAGCAAGGTCCGTCCCGATCCCCAGCGCGCGCTGCAAATGTTCCAATTCGCCGCGACGACGTTCGGCGATGCCGACGCCCAATACAATCTGGCGCGGATGCACCTCGACGGCGCGGGCGTCGGCAAGGATGGACGGGAGGCGATCCGCTGGCTATTTCTCGCTGCGGATAAAGGTCACCTCCAAGCGCAGGCTCTGCTCGGCCAAACGCTCTTCACGGGCCGCGAAGATGTTCGGCCGCAGCGCGCGCTCGGCCTCATGTGGCTGACCTTGGCGCGGGAAGGCGCAATCGATTCCAAAAAGGACAAATGGATCATCGATCTCTATGACAAGGCGGTGGCTTCGGCGAACGACGGAGACCGGCAGGGGGCGCTCGCCTATCTCGAAGACCATCTGAAGCGCCGCAATTGATCCCATGGGATAGCGTGCGGCTTTTGGCAGCTGCGACATTGCCGAGTTTGATCGTCGGCGGTGAGACGGCATGCCGGACGGGTGC
>JBOHJU010000083.1:0-9691 GCA_050728755.1 Methylocella sp. | reverse complement strand
AGTTAGGCGTGGCGAGCAGGCTTGGGATGGTTTCCCTGCAGATTCTTCCGCCTTCTTCCAGCTCGCTCAGTGACGAAGGAACGGACGCGGAATATTCTGGGTTCGGCGGAATCTCGTCAAACCGCATGCTGTGCCTCGCCTAATGGTTGGGGTCGCAATTATGGAGACGTCTCGCAGGCATTGGTAATCGAGGGAATATGCCGCTCAGCCAATGCCGCCAGCTCGGGAAGCTCTATATCGTTCCGCAATGCGAACCGTGTGATGTGTGGTCAATTGCAGATGATCGAGACTGCGCAGTTGGAGCCCTATAGAAGCTTGGAGTCGATCAAATTCAAATCCATTTCCCATCCTTGAGATTTTGTGCGATGTTGTTTGTCGAATATTAGTATTGATTAGGAGATTGTTATGGCGGAAAATCCAGGAGTTGCGTTCCAGCAACGCGAGATTGTGGAAGCATCCCGCTCAGTGTCGTGGGATGACCTCCGCCTCTTCCTTGCCTGTGCGGACAGCGGAAGCTTGCGGCGCGCAGGCAAGCGCCTGGCAATTGATTCCGCTACCGTGGTACGCCGAATCGACCGGCTGGAAACCGCGATTGGACAGCGTCTATTCAATCGCCTCAATGCTGGTGTGACGCTAACCGACGACGGTAACTTGCTAGCTGCCGACGTGCGCGCCATGGAACGTTTCAGCCTCGATATCGTTCGCCGCACCAAAATCATCGATCAGAGAGTACACGGCGTGGTGCGCGTTGCAGTCACCGAGGGCCTAGGCACTTATTGGTTAATGCCCAAGCTCATCGAGTTCCAGTATGCTAACCGGATGCTCACGTTCGAACTGATCTGCACCACGGAATTAATGGACGTTTCCCGTTTGCAGGCCGACATTTCAATTCAGTTCAAGCGCCCGTCCAACCCCGACATGATCGCAACACGCCTTGGCCGTCTGCACGTCTTTCCCTTCGCCGCCGAAAGCTATCAGAGGCTATTCGGCCTGCCGACATCGTTGCACGATCTTCGTCACCATCGCCTGTTGCAGCTAGTCTCACCGCAACTTGAGGAATCTGTCTTTGTTGAGAAACTGAAATTGCCCGATTTTGAAGGAGCGGTCGGCATCCGGACCAATGCGAGCTCGGCTTTGCTCTACGCCGTTGAGCGGGGTGCTGGAATAGGGCTTCTGCCGACCTATGCTCTTGCTTTAGGCGCACGTTTGGTTCCTGTGGAAATTGGAATTGCTCACTTCCATGACATCTGGGTAACTTATCACCCAGACCTTAAGAATTCCGAGAGACATATGGTGGTTCTTAGATGGTTACGCCGCATTTTCGACCCGCAGTACTATCCCTGCTTTAAGGACGAATTCATACATCCCGCCGCGTTGATTGAGCTAATGGCCGAGACAGCAGCCCCAGTACACGGGCGAGGTTTCATCGCCGTCGAGTCCGGCTTTGATGATGGCGCGCGCCATGTGCGGTGAACTCTCGCCGGATAATCGCCGTATGGAAAATTGAGCGAAGATGCGTTTACTGCACCCCGCATCGCCCGATCGGAAGAAGCTCACAAAGCGTCCGCCACGCGCACAAACCCGTCGGGAAACCGCGCGACAAGGCCGCCTATTCCACTCGGATCGCTCTTACTTTTAGCGATCGGCTGTTCTTTCTTTTGCTCGATGCGATACGCGCATTTCAAGATTTCGTGCGCCGGTGGAAAATCGCGCCAATACCCAAAAAGACCGAGCACGTCGTGCAACGTCATCTCATCGATCTCCGAGGGCGTGTAGCCACAACTCGTCATGAGTCTCGCGTAGATGAAGCTGAAATCGATGCGGGCGGATCCTTGACAAGGACCTCGCCCGCTTGAGCTTCCCCCAGCCCGGCATCTCCTTGCGCCGGTGTTGCAATAAATCCGCCAAGGCGCAAGACCGTCGCCATCGCGGCGCCGATTTCGGGCGCTGTCGCCTCGATGTCGCCGAGCAAGGCGGCGGCGTCGGCATGATCGCGCCCCAGCGCGATTGCGACAATCGCCAGTGCGGCCGCGACATTGCCTTTTGTCTCGGCGGCGCTCGCCATAAGGATGGGTTCGATTTCTTGAACTTGGCGCAACGTCAAAGGCCGCACCGGCCACTCGCCCGCGCCGAGCCGGATTGTCTCGGCCCGCGGCCGCATATTAAGAGACCTCCGCGAATGACCAAGTCATCACGTTGCCCGACGCATCGGCAAAGCAGGAGAAATCAAATTCCGGCATGACGAAATCCTCTAACTTTGTTTGAAAGCTCAATTTGTTCGATGTGCAATTATTGAGCTTCAACGAGATGGCCTGGCCTTGAAATGTCGTGTAGAAGACCGCCTGGAAAGTTGGCGTCGTGCCGAGAAGTTGATTGGCCACCGTGAATTTCTGGCCGGCACCGCTAATCGTGTAGGTATAATTCACCAGGACGGCCTTGCCCGCGTCCGCCGAACTGAACGTATACACGCCGGCCGCAACTGAATATTGCCCTGCCGCGGGGGCCGACGCCACCAGGTTCAGAGGAAGACCGGTCGCCGCATAGAGGACGCCGGCGTCGGCGACGAAGGTCGCGGAATTTGCAACGGTAACTATAAACGGCGTCGTGGCGGCGACGGTATCGGCTTCAGCGAAAGAGGTCGCGACCTGACCGGCCGTTGGTATGACGCCATAATAAAGATTAGCAAAAGCTATCCCCGAGATGCGGGCGACCTTGGCTTTTCCTGTCGTCTTGATGCTGCCGCGAGCGATCGCCACGGGGCGCTGAAACTGGCCCGTGAGCTCCTTAATCGTCGCAGTTTCGTCGATTGTCACTTCCTGCACCAGACCGAAATTGACGGGGGTCGCATTTGCGATGTCCGTGCGGGTTCCGAGCAGAACACCTGAACCAAAACTATACATGTGATGACCTCTTCCATTCGCCTTTGCTAAGAAGCGTTTGCAAAATCCGGTAGTGGGCCTTTGAGATGGCTCGCGGCTGGCCCGACAGTGGCAAGGGCAAAGGTTGCTCCTCGATGTTCTTCACGCGCCGGAGCACGTCGGCAATCGTTTCGGCAAGCACATCGAAGCGTTTTTCCAACCGGCCTCGCATGATTTTTTGCGTTTCGCAGACGGCTCCAAGTTCAACGGCGGTATCGTGCAAGTGTTGGATCCTGGCTTGATCCTTTTCGTTGTTCCGGGCGCCGATTTTGCTAAGATGGGGGGACTTTAGGAGCGCGGTTTTTAGAGGCGCGGCAAACATCGTCATCGGCGCTAGCGAAGCGCCGTTTTGCCCGAGTTCCGCGGTTTCCTCGCTCACCATGGTTCGCAAGATAGCCGAGGCGCGTGCCGCAAGATCGCGCAATTCGCCGGGCACTTCGGAATCGTCCTGTTCGGCCGTTTCCTCGGATGCCGAGGCATTTTGCAACCAGTCCAATTCCTCGATGAGGTTCGCCAGCCGCGCGATAAGGTCCATCCCCTTGCCGAAGCGCCGCCGCTCGCTTGTTCCATCGGCCTTGATCATTTCAAAAGTCGCTTGCGGCAAGCACGGCAAATCGACGAGCGAGATTTCGGTCGGCGCTGCGGTGTAATGGGTGCGCCCATCCGCGTCCGTCCACCGTTTCTCGTAGGCTCCGCCCTGCGAGAATCCGGTATATACCCCCTCCACGACTTTTGCCCATTCGGCATCATCGACGACCTTGGCGCAGATCTCGATCTGCTTTCCCGCGTCGTTGAAAGTGATGGCCGTCACTTTCCCCGCCGCGACAGGCCCATGCATGGCGCGGAGATTGCCTAAGGACTTGCCGCGAGTGGATTTCGCGATCTCCCCGGACCATTTTTCATAGAGCGGCTTGGTCGAAGCATAATCGCATATCTCGCCCGCGCGATCTTCCGTCTCGGCAGTGGCGAGGCCATAGACGAGGCGTCGCGCCGCGTCGACCTTGGTAATCGGAATGAACATGCGCAGCGCGGACATGAATGCTCCTTGCATTGAGAAACTATCGAGAGCGGGGACGCGAGACCCCGCAGTGTTCAAATCGCCGGCGAGGAGGTTCGCCACGAACTGATTGCCTACCGCTGACATTTTGCGGGCGAAGGACACCGTTCGCTGAGGTTTGCATGAGACGCGAGACGCAGGTTGCCTTACGCCAACGATTGAATGGGATCGCTGGCCGTCCTGCGTGCTCCGATATGCTTGTTGCAAATGTAGCTTGTTGCAAATGTATCGCGAAACGTGTGGTCGTCTTCCACAATGATTGCGAGTAGTTCACCACTACAACGAGGCGACTTCAAACACCGCCTTCGCGAAAAGGCCCGCCGAAGGCGCATGATCCTTGAAAAAGGCAGATGCGCGTCGATATCTTCGACGCGCCAAAATCTTGGCCCCTCCGCCCAAGGCAAATCGAGCGGAGGAATCCCGAGCAAACCGGCGACGGCGCGTACAAGCACCACGCGGTCGCTGGAAAGCCAGGCCGGCCCGCTCGCATCAAGCGCCTGTTACGCGCCCGCGTCGTCAGGCCGGTGCCATCACTATCAATCCGGCTTGAATACCCCCGCCTCAAGATTGCGGAGCGTCATACCTGCCTCAAGCGCTTGAGGAAACCATCGCGACTTCTTGATTTCTTCGATCACATGCCGAGCTTTTTCCGGCGCCACTCCGATAGTGCGCTTAGCGGCCTTTAAGCGGACCTGCATATTAGGGTGATCGAAGAGTCGAAGTAGCGCCAGCCGAGCTTGCAACCCTCGCCTTCGCAGCTCTTGGTCAACGTCATTCATTTGAGTGAAAAGGCGATTGAACTTCTTATGCTCGTCATAAAGTTGCGCCTGATCTTGCGCCACACCAATCTCAGCAAAGCGCTCCACCAACTGATCAACAGTTAGCTTTTCGAGCCCGACAGGCTTCATGGTTCCAATACGCCGGCATCAATAAGGGCATCCAAGCCAACTCTTCGTTTCTCTTTCCAGCTCTTTCCCGTGAGATACTCACGAGGAGAGAGAAAGCCAAAGTCTTCATTCGGCGTCATGTACCAGCCAGTATTTTCCCAGTGCTTCAATGTGGGGATACGAACGAGATTGTCTGGAGCATCGATTTCCACTTGCGAGTAGCCTTCGCGGGCTGCAGCCGCTTGCTCCACAATATGGTGGACTTCATACCCTTTCTCGGGCTTGCCCACATCGCTTTGCAGCTCTTGCAGAGACTTTGGGTCATCGAGATACCGCGCCATCGCTCGAAAGCCGGGTCAGCCCGCTCGCGTCAAGCGCCTGTTGCGCGCCCGCCTCATTGCCTTCGCCCAATTTCTGCGCGGCAATGCTGAGACAGCTCAGCGCATCCGAATAGTTCGCGTCCGGGCCATGTAGCCGGGTGATCCAAAAACGCGCGACATCCGCCGCGATTGGAACGCTCCACGCGCCCCGCTGTTCGGTCAGAGCGATCCCCGGCCACACCCACACACCGCCCGGACGCGCGAGCAGCGTGCGCGCGGCCATCCGCGCCTTGCCGGAGACAAGAGCGTGCATGCGAAAATCCAAGAAAACGGAATTCAAAGAGCTGGAAGTCGGGCGCTGCACCTATTCCGGCAGCGCAACAAAGCCCGCGTGGGTAAGTGCCATCGGCCGGTCCGCGGAAGCCTCCGCCAGCGGCGAGCGGCCGAGTTCGGCGCGCGCCTCGTTGATGGTCAAAATGCCCTTCGACGTATAGCCCGAAAGGATCGCCTCTTGCGTCGCGGGATCGGTTTCGTGGCTCGCGCTCCAGACGAATTCGAGATCGGGCGCATCGAATTCTCCCGCCAGAATGTCGTCGACGAGCGTCTTCGCCCAGGCGAGGATCGGCGCCAGGCCTTCCTCTTCGGCGAGCTCCTTTTGGGTCTCGGCGGTGGCGCGGTTGACCGTTTGCGTGAAAGCCTGGGGCGGGATCGAGAAAGCAAAGCAGACGATGCGCGCGAGCCATTCGTCGAACGGCCCCTTGAGTTCCGGCTCCTTCGTCTGGATGAAGGTCTTCGCAACGCCGCCGGGAACGAATTTGGCGCGTCTGCGGCGGCCGAGATCGCCATCGAAATAGGCATCCCAATATTTCTGATAGGAGGCGATCTGATCCGGCGTCCAGGTTTCCGGGACCCCAATGAGGCTATCCGGGATATTTCCCTCGGCGAAATAATCGAGGAGATACAATTGCCGGCGCAAAGCGATATTCACCGTCGTCACGACTTGCTCGACGGGGCTCATGCCATAGACGTGATTGACGCGCGGATTGCGCGGCCGGTACAATAGATCGTGCACCGAATAATCGATCGCCGGATAACCTTTCAGAATCTGCTGATAGGCGGCGGGGTAGACAAGCTTGTCGCCGTCGAAGTAGGGCTGCGGCACGCGGCCCCAGGGATCGATCACCGGTTTGATCGTGGCGCCGTCAAGCGGCATCAGCGCCTTCAGCTGGCCACCCCGGTCGCGGCTCATGTAGAGCGCCGGCGCGTCGGTCACAAAAACCTCTTCGAGCAGGATCCGCAGCCAATCGGCAAAACCATGGACGCCGTCCGGCTTGGCAAAAAAGCCCTTCAGCGTCGCGATACGCGCCGCGTCCGTCGCTGAAACCGCCCCATTAGCCCGCGCGGCGATGTTCCACGATTGACGCGCGGCCTGATCCTTTCGCGTCTCGATGACAAGGCGCAAAAGATCGTAACCGTCCGCGAGCGCGCGCAACGTCGCAAAGGTAATCGGCTCGAACGGACGCGAGAGCGTCGAGAGATTATAGCCGGCCGGATAATCCCATTGGCGCCCAGCAACCTCGGGGGGCGCGAGCGGCGTGATAGGCGTTAAGGGACCGAACCAGTTTGCCGCCTCCCCGGCGGCGTTGGTCCTCTCGAAGCTGACATTGACCTCATAGGGACTAAGCGGCCAGCTTCTTTGCCCCGCGCCACGCTCGGCCATGCCATTTCCTTCGCGCATTTGATTGTTGTTCATCGCGCCCGGCGGGCGCCGTAGCGTTCGGATCGGTGCCGCGCAACCGCGCAACGACCGCATCCATAATGTTCCCGCGGTTCTCGTGATTATTGGCGGCGTCCACATCCGCTGCCGCGGAATCGAGCGCTAGGCCAGGCGGACGAGGAGGGGCAGCGACGGAACTGTCTCCGTCGCCGCGGACCGGCCGTCGGCAGCAGGCCCGCCCACGCCAAAATTGAAGCGCCCGCCTTGATGGTCGGGCGATCCCGCGGGCCAGCGCGGATGTTTCGATTCGTCCCAGGCGTCCGCCTTCGCGAGCAATTCGGCGCCAGCCGCATAGTCCTTGAACAAAGGCAGATGCGCCGCGATATCTTCCGCGCGCCAAAGTCTTGGCCCGTCCGCCCAGGGTAGATCGAGCGGGCCGATCCCAAGCGAACCGGCGACGGCACGCATGAGCGCCGCGCTATCGCTCGAAAGCCGGGTCAGCCCGCTCGCCTCAAGCGCGTTTTGCGCGCCTGTCTCATCGCCCTCGTTCAATTTCTGCGCGGCGGCACCGAGACAGCGCAACACCGCCGAATCATTTGCCTCCGGGCCATGCAACCGGGTGACCCGGAAACGCGCGACAGCCGCGGCGATCGAAACGCAGGCCGCCTCGCGCTTTTCGGTCAAAGCGAACTCTGGCCACATCCACACGCCTCCTGCCCACGCGAGCAGCGTGCGGACGGGCCTCCGTGCCTTGCCGAAGGCAAGAGCGTGCAAGCAAAAATCCAAGAAAGCGGAATTCGAAGAGCCCGAGGCGGGCGGATGATTTGCGGCGTTACGCGCAGTTATGGCCTTCCGCCTCGCGGCGATAGAATTCGATAATCCCGGTCCCGTCGTCGGCCCCGAAAAGATGCGTAAGCGCCCATATCGCGGCGTCGGCATGATCAGGGCTGCCGCCGCCTGTGTAGCCCGCCGAGGAAAAGGCGCAGAGCTGGTCCTCGAGCTTGCCGAACCGGCCCACGTGATGCACCTGGCCTTGCGCATACCTTACCGAGATCGGCTCGGCGCGAACCGCCTTGCCGCGGCTTGCGGTCACAAGGCGCACCGGCGTGTTCCGGTCCGCTGCCTGGATGGTCGCGCGAACCATCTCGCCACCGAAATTGCTTTCGGCCACGATGCAATCGGCGCGAAATTCATGGAAGGCCGTGACCGCCCTCCTGCCCCAGACCGCCGGCGCCTCGCGGCAGGAAAGATCCGCGAGAACATAGCAATCGCCATCAAATCCTCTTGCCGCGATGACGATTCCTATCTCGTCCGCGCCCAAATCATCGCGTCCCGCGGCGCCTGAAGGATCGAGGGCGACGACAACCGCCGCCCGCTTTTCCTCGGGGATATCCTCGGGCGCGCGGCGGCCGGAATCGATTGTCTCGTATGTCCATAGCGCACCGTCGACCTCGTCGACATAAACGCCTTCATAAAAGCGTTTGCGCTGCTTTTCCGGCAGATTTTCGAGACTTGCCAAAAACTCCGCGGAAAGATTTTCGATATTGTCCGGCGGATTCAAAAACACGCGCCAATAGTTTTCCGGATCTTTAAGCGGCTGCATGGAAACCGGATCGCGGTGTTCGCCAAAAAGAACATTGGTCCAATGCGACTTTCCAGCCGGATTGAGATCCACAAAGGCATGCTGGCGAATTTCGCGCGTAACTTGGGCGAGCCGGGTGAACGCGATCAACGCGGAGGAATAAGGAATCTGCGAGGCTTCGTTCAGGAACACGCTGGCATATTCTAGCCCGAGGATTTTCTCGACGCGGTCCTTGTCGTCGAGCCCCCCAATCCAGACACGCGAGCCATTCGGCAGCGCAAAATAACCGTCTTGGTGATGCTCCTTAAGCCGCACGCCGGGAAAACAGACCCGCACGACTTGAGGAAGCGTATCGAGCGCGATGGACGCCCGCGCCGCATTGGCGTGGTGGCGCAAGATGGCATGGCGGGAACCCTTTGCCTCGAGCGCGCGCAGCATAATCATGCGGACTATGAGGAAGGTTTTGCCTGAGCGTGTCCCTCCTGCGAGACAAGTGTAACGTTGCGGCCCCTCCAGGAGGCGGCGAGCCGCTTCCTGGCCTGCGCTGAATGACACCATGCGTGGTCCCGACTGCGATTATGATCGTGGCGTGCAAAAGCCCTCGTCGCGCCGAGAGTTTCTGCCGCATGGACCTATGGAATGGCGGACAGCTTTTCACTGACCAGTTCCGGCAAACTCAGATGAGTCCGCCGTGGTGGCAGAAACGGGGCTCTGACTCATTAGTGAAATCACGCGTGCCAAGCTTATTGCAACGGAGTGAGCATCGAACTGGGCGCAGTTCGTGCCGGGCACGCGCGCATATAGCGCTCACAATCGCTTGCATGTCAACGCCCCCGCGCCGTGCCGATTTGCGCAATCTTACATAATCGGCAGCACTCGCCTTGGAAATCACCTCTGCGGCGACCCGCGAAGATTGTTGCGCAATCTTACATAATCAGTAGCACGCGCTTCGAAAAATCGCCCTGGCGGCGAACCGCGAAGATTTTCGCGAAACCGAATCTGACCCTCAGCGAGAGCCGCCAGGCTCCTGTGCGCGGGGCCGGATTGCGATGCACCGGCAAACGCCGCCGCTTTCTTGCAGCGCGGCGCCCGTGCCATCACCGGCGCGTGGCTCAATATCGAAACCTTGAATTGGAAAGGAAGCAGGCACGCAGTTCGCGCCGGGCACGCGCGCATATAGCGCTCACAATCGCTTGCATGTCAATGCCCC
>JBOHJU010000082.1:0-9719 GCA_050728755.1 Methylocella sp. | reverse complement strand
ACGACGTTCTGATCGAGACGCTTGGCGCCGATGCCGATCCGATCGACCTCAACGCGCCGGCACCGGTCGCGATCATGATGATCGGTTTGCAAGGCGCGGGCAAGACGACAACCACTGCGAAAATCGCCAAGCGTCTCTCCGAGCGAATGAAGCGCAAGGTGTTGATGGCCTCGCTCGACGTAAAACGCCCGGCTGCGCAGGAGCAGCTCGCCGTGCTCGGCCGCCAGGTCGAAATCGATACTCTGCCGGTCATCGCCGGGCAAACCCCTGTGCAGATTGCCAAACGCGCCGAGCAGGCGGCGCGTTTGCAGGGCTACGACGTCGTCATGCTCGACACCGCCGGGCGCACCCACATCGACGAAGCGCTGATGGAGGAGATGGCCGAGATCAAGGCGGCGTCGCGGCCGCACGAGATCCTTCTCGTCGCCGACAGTCTCACCGGCCAGGACGCGGTGCATCTTGCAAAAAGCTTCGATGACAGGGTCGGCATCACCGGCATCGTGCTGACCAGGATCGAAGGCGACGGGCGCGGCGGCGCGGCGCTCTCCATGCGCGCGGTGACCGGCAAGCCGATCAAACTTCTCGGCACCGGCGAGAAAATGGACGCGCTGGAGGATTTCCATCCTTCCCGCATCGCCAACCGCATTCTCGGCATGGGAGATATCGTCTCGCTTGTCGAAAAGGCGGCCGAGTCGATCGATGCCGAAAAGGCGCGCCGCATCGCCGAGAGGATGCGCAAGGGCAAGTTCGATCTCGACGATCTTTCCGACCAGCTCGCCCAGGTCGAGAAAATCGGCGGCTTAGGGGGCATCATGGGAATGCTGCCGGGCGTCGCCAAGATGAAGGAGCAGCTTGCCTCTGCCCGTTTCGACGATGGTATCGTCAAGCGCCAGCGCGCCATTATTTCGTCGATGACCCGCGAGGAGCGGCGTGCCCCCGATCTCCTCAAGGCCTCGCGCAAGAGGCGCGTCGCGGCGGGCTCCGGCGTCAGGGTCGAGGACGTCAACAAGCTGCTCAAACTGCACCGGCAGATGGCCGAGATGGTAAAAGCGATGGGCGGTGCCAAGCGTGGCGGCGCGATGGGCAAGATGGCTTCCATGTTCGGCCTGCCCGGCGGCGGGTTGGGCGGAATGCCGCAGCCTGCGCCGAAACCGCGCACCGCCTTGCAAAGGCAACTTGGCGAGAGGCAAATCGGGCCAACGCCGGGGCAGCCGGCACAAGTCAAACCCGGTCCGAGACCGCCGGAGCCGCCAAAATTGCCCGGCCTCGGCGGGCCGGGTCTCGGCGGCCTGTGGAGCGGCCTAAACCCGTTTGGAAAAAGGAAATGATGACCGAGGTTGAAAATTTTGTCCTCGATCTTCTGCGGCATATGCGCGGGCAGCTCGATCGCATGGAGCATAAGCTCGATGATGTCATCGCGCGCCCAAGCCATGTCGAACGTGCTGTGGCCGACCATTCGCCCAGCTCGCCGACAATACAAAGCTCGATCGTCTCGACGCGCATCACCCGCATCGAAAAGCGGCTCGAGCTGGTCGAGGGCTAAGCATCAATCGCCTGTCCAACAGTGGAAAGGAAGCAACGCATGCCGCTAAAAATTCGTCTCTCGCGCGGCGGCGCTAAGAAGCGGCCGTTCTACCGGGTCGTGGTCGCCGATTCCAGGATGCCACGCGATGGAAGGTTCATCGAACGCCTCGGCATCTTCGATCCCTTGAAGGCGAAGGATGCGGAGGGCCGGATCGTGCTCGACCAGGAGAAGGCGAAAGCGTGGATCGCCAAGGGCGCGCAGCCGACCGGCCGCGTCGCCCGCCTGCTCGAAAACCTCGGCGTCGTGCCACGCGTGCCGCGCAACAATCCCAAACAGGCTTTGCCAAGGAAAAAGGCGCAGGAACGCGCCGCCGCCGCCGCTGCGAAACCCGCGCCAACGCCCGCCACGTGACCGCGGGCGCGGCTGGCGCAATGGTCAAGGATCGCATTTTGGTTGGCCGTTTTGGCGCCCCCCACGGCGTCGGCGGCGAATTGCGGCTCGAATCCTATACCAGCGTTCCGGGCGCCATCGCCGCCTATGACCCTCTCCTCGATGAAAGTGGAACCCGGCGATTTTCCATTCTTAAGCTGCGACCAATCAAGCACAATTTATTCGTTGCCAAGATCGCGGGGATTGGCCACTGCGCGAGCGCCTGGACTTTGGCCCGGGCCAAACTCTTTGTGCCCCGCACGTCTTTGCCCGATACCGGAGAAGACGAATTCTATCTCGCCGATCTGATCGGGCTTGCGGCGATGCACGAAGCCGGCGAAGCGCTTGGCAGCGTCGTCGATGTCTTGAATTTTGGCGGCGGCGATATTTTGGAAATCGCCCCAATGGGCGGCGGCGAGACGTTGTTTTTGCCTTTCACTAGGGAGATTTTTCCGCGTGTCGATGTCGAGGCGGGCCATTTGACCGTCGTGCCGCCGGCCGGGATCGATGCGAAACCTCCGAAGAGCTGAGGGGCGGGGCATGTGGCGGGCGACGGTTTTCACGCTGTTTCCAGAAATGTTTCCAGGGCCGCTCGGCATCTCGCTTTCGGGCGAGGGTCTGGCACTCGGACTTTGGCGCATCGAAATTTTGGACATCCGCGCTCATGGGCAAGGCCGCCATAGGGTGGTTGACGATACGCCGGCCGGCGGCGGCCCCGGCATGGTGCTCCGCGCCGATGTGCTGGGCGAAAGCCTCGACGCCGGGCTCGACGAGGCCGATAGGCGGCCGCGCCTGCTGCTTTCTCCGCGCGGCGCTCCCTTTACCCAAGCCCGCGCGCGCGGGCTTGCGACGGGAGAAGGCATCGTGTTGATCTGCGGCCGGTTCGAGGGCGTCGACGAGCGGGTCATCGCCGCGCGAGGTCTCGAGGAAGTGTCCGTCGGCGATTATGTGCTCTCCGGCGGCGAGATCGCCGCGATGACGGTGTGCGACGCCTGCGTGCGGCTGTTGCCCGGCGTGATGGGAGCACAAGCCTCGGGCATCGAAGAAAGTTTTGAGGCTGGGTTTCTCGAATATCCGCATTATACGCGGCCCCGCGTGTGGGAAGGCCGCGAGATCCCCGAAGTGCTGCTGTCCGGCGACCACGCGAAAATCAAGGCCTGGCGCGAGGCGCAAGCGCTTAAGCTCACCCGCGAGAAACGGCCGGACTTGCTTAAGCGGAAGTGAGTCAAGCTCGCGTGGACGATCCTCCTTGCGCAATCGTGGCGAAAATGCGCCGGGCGGCGGAGCTCTGGAACATCCGAGCGCATCGCCCCCGGCGACGAGCCGCGCGCCGTGGCGCTGAGGCCATCAAGCCTTTGACGCCAGCAAAGGTGCCGCGATAGTCGATGAAACGCCGCCAAAGGCTCCGTGCGGAGTGCTCGATGTATTGCGGGGCCCCCCGGCCGGAATGCGGGCCCGCGTACGAGGACCGCCCCGCGCTCGACGCCGGCACGATCCCGGATTAATTATTAAGAGGCAGCAAATTCGATAGTCGTTGAACTTCGTGGAGGCAAGGTGTGATTACAACCGGTAAGACGGCGGATACGGATTATCCAGTCCACGAGTTCATCGCCAGACGGTGGAGTCCCTATGCGTTTGACGGCCGGCCTGTATCGCAGTCAGACCTGCGCTCGTTGTTCGAAGCCGCGCGGTGGGCGCCCTCTTCCTACAACGAGCAACCGTGGAGCTACATTGTTGCCACGAAAGAGGGCCCAGAGGCGTTCGAACGTCTACTCAGCTGTCTGGTCGAAGGAAACCAAGCGTGGGCAAAACGGGCACCCGTCCTCGCGTTAGGTGTAGCGAGCCTCAAATTCCGGGCCAATGGCCAGGACAATCGGGCCGCGATCCACGACCTCGGCTTGGCGGCCGGCAATCTACTGTTCGAGGCGACGGCAAGAGGCCTCGCCGTGCATCAGATGATCGGCATACTCCCTGACAAGGCGCGAGAGGTGTACGGAATTCCCCTAGGACATGAAGCCTGGACAGGGTTGGCGATTGGCTATCGGGGAGACGCGGCCAGCCTGCCCGGTCCACTCCAACAGCGCGATTCCGCCGCGCGGCGGCGCAAGAAGTTGAGCGAGTTCGTCTTCACGGGAAGCTGGGGGAGTCCCTCGCCCTTCGTAGCAGAACGGTGACGTGGAGGAAGCCGCAGAAACGGCCGTCGGCCTCGACGCCTATTTTTCGCGCATCGGCTATCTGGGCGGGCGCAGGCCGGCCCTGGCGACGCTTGAGGCTCTCGTTGCTCTCCACACGGAAGCCATTCCGTTCGAAAACCTGTATCGCTTGTTGAGCTGGCCCGTTCGCCTCGATCGCGCGTCACTCGACCGCCTTGGCCAATCGCCCCGCAAGATCCTGGATATATTGCCAGGCGGTGCGGCCCGAACGCGAGCCCCGGGTGATCGCCCATTCGAGCGCCTCGCGTTCGATTTTTTCGCCCGCGCGAGCAAGACCGAAATGCTCCGCGTAGCCATGGACCATCGCAAGATAATCGTCTTGCGAACAAGCATGAAAACCAAGCCAAAGCCCGAAGCGATCCGAAAGTGATATCCTTTCTTGAACCGCGTCGTCGGGGTTGACCGCGGTTCCGCGCTCGTTGTCGATCATTTCGCGGGAAAGAACATGACGGCGGTTCGACGTTGCATAAAATAAAACATTTCCCGGCCGCCCCTCGATTCCGCCTTCAAGGGCAGCCTTCAGCGACTTATAGCTCGAATCCGCCGCGTCGAAGGAAAAATCGTGGTGTTGCCTACTCTAGTCATTGCCACGTCACTAGTCATTGCCACGTCATTGTCGCACGCTTTCGAGGCCATTCTTTCGCGGCTTAGGCGAGTTTTAAATGGACCAGATCGGAGGATAACACCGGTGAATTTTGCCAGTACAGGCCTTCGCAAAGCAGAGGCGAAGCTTGTACCGCCGCCATGCCGCGCCGAGGCTAGCCCCACCCGCGCAGGCCGCTCATCGATGGCGGCCTTTGGCGCCATTGCTTTCGCGCCAGCTCTGGCTATATTCGCGCGCCACGCAGACAGAAGAATTGGCGGACGCAAGTCTTTGGAGACTTAGGATCGAGGAGAAGGGATTTTGTTCACATCCGCTTTCGCCCAAGCCCCCGCTGCGCCAGCCCCCGCTGCCCCAGTCCCCACCTCGGCGGACATTGTCATGCAGTTGGTGCCCTTCGCGCTGATCTTTGCCATCGCGTATTTTTTAGTCATCCGGCCGCAGCGCAAAAAAGCGAAGGAACATGACAATCTCATCAAGAATACGCGCCGGGGCGATAGCGTGATCACGACCGGAGGCCTGATCGGCAAAGTGACGAAGGTGGTGGACAATGCGGAGCTCGAACTCGAAATCGCGCCAAATGTCCGGGTGCGCGTTCTCCGGGCGATGATTTCGGACGTGCGGGCCAAGGGCGAGCCGGTCAAGGATCAGGCTTGAAACGAAGCCCGCTATAAGCAGGAACTCCGGGCTGACGGCTTTGGCCGCGCCCTCAACCATAGAGATTTTGTACCATCATGCTGCGTTTTCCGGCCTGGAAGACCATATCCATTCTGGCGATGACGGCGTTCGCCCTTCTCCTCATCGTGCCGAGTCTCCTCGGCCCCGACCGTCGCGAGGCGTTGATTTCGCATCTGCCGAAATGGATGCCGGCCCGCGCCATCGTGCTCGGCCTCGATCTGCAAGGGGGGTCGCATGTGCTTCTGGAGGTAGACAGCAATTCGGTTGTCAAGACTCTTGTCGACAATCTGCGCGACAGCGTCCGGCGGGTCCTTCGCGAAGAGAAGGTCGCAATTACGGGGGGCATTGGCGCCCAGCCGCGCGGCGTCCAATTGCGCATCCCCGATCCGGGCGAGCGTGCGAAGGTCATGCCAAAACTCCGCCAATTGGCGGCCTCTGCCGGCGGCGGCCTCTCCCGCACGTCTCGCGGTCCCGCCTTCGACGTGAGCGAAAACGACAGCGGCCTCATCCAATTCACGGTGACCGAGGCGGGCGTCGAAAGCAAGGTCCGCCGCGCCGTCGAGCAATCGATCGAAGTGTTGCGCCGCCGCGTCGATGCGCTCGGCACCACGGAGCCCAATATCCAGCGCGAGGGCAACGATCGTATTCTCGTCGAAGTGCCGGGCCTGCAGGATACCAGCAAGCTCAAGGAAATTCTCGGGACGACGGCCAAGCTCGAATTCCGCCTTGTCGCGCAACCGGGCGCCGATCCCGCCGATGTCGAATACTTGGAAGACGTGGAGCAACCCGGCAAAATGCTGCCGGTGGAGAAGCGCGTCATGGTGCAGGGCGAGGATTTGACCGATGCTCAGCCGGGCTTTGACCCCCGTACGCAAGAACCAATCGTCAATTTCCGCTTCGATATTCGCGGCGGGCAAAGGTTTGGCGAGGTGACTTCGGAAAACGTCGGCAAATTGTTCGCCATTATCCTCGACGGGAAGGTCATTTCCGCGCCGCGCATCATTACTCCCATCACCGGCGGTTCCGGCCAGATCTCCGGGCATTTCACGGTCGAGGCAGCGAATAATCTCGCGATTCTTTTGCGCGCCGGCGCCTTGCCCGCAAAACTCACGATTGTCGAGGAACGCACCGTCGGTCCTGGTCTCGGTCAGGATTCGATCGACGCGGGCAAGCGCGCGGCCTATGTCGGCGCTGCCCTCGTCGCCTTCTATATGCTGATCACCTATGGCGTATTCGGCGTTTTCGCCAATATTGCTCTGGCCGTCCATGTCTCGTTCATTTTTGCCGGCCTCGTGCTTCTCGGGGCGACGCTCACCCTGCCGGGCATCGCGGGCATCGTCCTCACCATTGGCATGGCGGTCGATTCCAATGTCTTGATCTACGAACGCATCCGGGAGGAAGCGCATATGGGCCGCTCGATCGTTTCCGCGCTCGACGCCGGGTTCAAGCGGGCTTTCGCCACCATCGTCGACTCCAATGTCACCATGTTTGTCGCCGCCGCCATCTTGTATTTTTTGGGTACCGGACCGGTGCGCGGCTTCGCCGTCTCATTGGCCCTCGGCATTATCACCTCGATCGTGACAGCGGTGACGATGACGCGGATGATGATCGCGCTCTGGTATCACTACAAGCGGCCGGCGAGATTGCCGATTTAAGCGATAGATAGGGCCGCGCGGCGCTTTCAAGCGCGATCGCGAAGGGATAGAGTGTTTTTTCATGCGTCAAGCCAATCCGCCTCGACGCGAACAACAAGAACCGCTGGAGTGCCGTTCCGGAAGAAGCCCCATCGCATGAAACTTCTGCGCCTTGCGCCCGAGAACACCAAATTTCCGTTCATGCGCTTCCGCCGCGTGAGCTATCCCTTCTCGGCGCTCCTCTCGATTATTTCGGTCGTGCTTTTCCTCCATTTGGGAATGAATTTCGGCATCGATTTTTCCGGCGGCACCTTGATCGAACTCCGCGCCAGGGACGGCGTGGCCGACCTCGCAAAATTGCGTTCCATCGCCGAGCATCTCAAGGTCGGTGACGTCGAGGTGCAAGGTTTCGGTGGGCCTTCCGAGGTGACCATGCGGTTCGGCCTTCAGGCGGGCGGCGAAGCCGGCCAACAGGCCGCCGTGAACCGCGTGAAAGAGGCCATCGGCGATGGCTACGAGGTCCGCCGGACCGAGGTTGTCGGTCCCCGCGTTTCGGGCGAACTCGTGCAATCCGGCACGCTTGGCGTCGTCATTTCGATTATCGCGGTGCTTTGCTACCTTTGGTTCCGGTTCGAATGGCAGTTTGCCGTTGGCGCCATCATCGCGACGATGCACGACCTCTTGCTTACCGTTGGCTTTTTCGCGCTGACCCGGCTCGAATTCAACACGACGTCGATCGCCGCCATTCTCACCATCGTCGGCTATTCCCTGAACGAAACCGTCGTGGTGCTCGATCGCATTCGCGAAATGATGCGGAAATACCGCAAGATGCCGGCCGACCAACTGATCGATCTCTCGGTCAACGCGGTGCTTCCGCGCACGATCATGACCGCGACGACTGTGTTTCTCGCCCTACTTTCGCTCGTCGTTTTCGGCGGCGAGGTAATCCGCTCGTTCTCGATCGCGATGATGTGGGGCATCTTTGTCGCGACCTATTCCTCCGTCTTTATTTGTTCGCCGATGCTGATCTATCTCGGCCTGCGCGGCGACACTTTAGGTCCGGCGCCGGCGCCTGCGGCCAAGCCCGCGAAGAGGCCGGCGTAGCGGCGGGCGAGCGGCACGCGGGTCGAATCGGTTCGGCAAGGCGTCCATGAACGAGCCAAAATACGAGGGTTTTTTGCCCGGCGCCCATGCGATCGAGGGGTATGGCGCTGGCGGCTTTCGTTTTGCCTCGATGTCGCATCGCGGCTCGATCCTCGCCTTGCCTTCCGGCATTGTCGCCTGGGCTGCGGTGACTCCAGCCGACATAAACATTACATCGCTCGAAACGGTTTTCCGGGAAGCGCCAGGAAGCATCGAGCATCTGCTCGTTGGCACCGGGCTTGACCTCGTGCCGCTTGCCTCCCCTCTTCGCAAGCGGCTAGCCGAGGCGGGCATCAGGGCGGAGCCGATGCCGACAGGGGCCGCCGCGCGCACCTACTCCATCCTGCTTGGCGAAAGGCGTCGCGTCGCGGCCGCGCTTCTGGCCGTGCCGTGATGCGCGGGCGGGAGGCGCCGCCAACCGGGGATTACGCCTATTGCGAGGGACTGCTCCGCCGCGAGGATAAAGACTGCTGGCTCGCGAGCCTTTTTGTTCCGTGCGAGTCGCGGCCGCATATCCACGCCCTCTACGCTTTCAGCCTTGAGATCGCCCGGGTGGGAAAAATCGTCTCCGAGCCGTTGCTTGGCGAGATCCGGTTCCAATGGTGGCAGGACGCGCTCGAAGGGGCGGCCGATGCGAAGGCCAACCCTGTCGCCGCCGCCCTTCTCGATACAATCGCGCGCTTCGACCTGCCGCAAGCGCCGCTCCGCGAATTGATTTCCGCGCGTGCTGCCGGTCTTTACGGCGATCCGGTGCAATCGGTTGCGGCGCTTGAGACCTATACAGAGGCGACATGTTCGAATCTTTTGCGGCTTGCCGCGCGGATCCTCGACGGGGAGGAGCCGGCCGCAAGTCTCGCCGCCGCTGTCCATGCAGGGATTGCCTATGGGATCACGGGACTGTTCCGGGCTCTACCCCGGAATTGCGCACGGGGGCAGGTTTTTGTCCCGGCCGGGATTTTGCAAGCGCATGGGGCGAGCCGCGACGATTTTGCCGCGTGCCACGCTTCCGAAGGGGTCCTCGCCTCACTCACGGAGCTGCGCACGCTTGCCCGCAAGCATCTCGATATTTTTTATGCCAAGCTCCCCGGCCTGCCGGACAAAAGCCGCCCGGCGTTCTTGCCCGTCTGTCTTTGCGAACCTTATCTGCGGCTGATGGAGCAGCCCAAATACGATCCGCTCAAGACTATCATCGAGCTGCCGCAATGGCGAAGACAATGGATTCTTTGGCGCGCGTCCCGCCGATGGGGCTAGATCCCCTGTGCCCTTGCCGCGAAGCCGCGCGCGCGGGGGAATTAGCGGACAACCCATGTTTGAGGAGCCGCCTTGAT
Organism: Methylocella sp.; assembly: GCA_050728755.1. Taxonomy (GTDB): domain Bacteria; phylum Pseudomonadota; class Alphaproteobacteria; order Rhizobiales; family Beijerinckiaceae; genus Methylocapsa. The sequence continues at coordinate 168 of JBOHJU010000082.1, read as the reverse complement.
CATCGCCTGCATCGCTCAGGGTGTGGCGAAGTGAATCACCAAATATTTTCAATTTAGAGCAGGATGATGTTGGTTTGAATCGCGATGGGATTCCCAACCGCGTGAAAATCTGATTCAAGCTGTCGGCCGGATGGAGGCCGGCAGCGATGGCGAGACCTTATTCATTGG
>JBOHJU010000081.1:0-9755 GCA_050728755.1 Methylocella sp. | reverse complement strand
GGTGACAAACCTCGTGGCGCAAACGCCCGTCGAGATCGCCATCGTCGGCAAGAATCTCGCCGACAACAAGGCTTTCGCCGATAAACTCAAGGCGCAATTGGCCAAAATACCGGAGATACGGGATTTGCAACTGGGGGAAGCCTTGAACTATCCCGCGCTGAATGTGAATATCGACCGCATCCGCGCGGGCCGTCTGGGCGTTACCGTCGATCAAGTGGCGCGATCCTTGGTGGCCGCGACTTCATCGAGCCGCTTCACCAGTCCGAACTATTGGCTGGATAAGTCGACCGGCACCGCTTACCAAATCCAAGTCGAGGTGCCTCAAGCGAAAATGCAATCCGTCGAAGACCTCAATGCCGTTCCAGCCATCCTCGATGCTGACGCCAATGGCCCGTTCATTCGAGACGTGGCGGCCCTCGAACCAGGCGTCGTGATCGGCGAGGCACACCGGCTCAACAACCAGCGTATCCTGACGCTCACCGCCAACATTCAAGGCAATGACCTGAAAAGTGCGGCTGACGACATTCAGCAGGCGATTCGCCGAACGGGAGATTTGCCAAAGGGGATGCGGCTTCAGCTGCGCGGCCAGATCAGCCTGTTGCTGGATACGCTCGACGACTTGCAAATTGGACTTTTAGCCGCTGTGGCCGCCATTTTTCTTGTACTGGCAGCCAATTTCCAGTCCTTCGGATTGGCGTTTCTGTCTCTTTCCACGATCCCTGCCGTATTAGCGGGGTCGGGACTGGCGCTGGTTCTGACGGGGACATCGCTCAACACTCAGTCATATCTCGGCGCTATCATGGCCATGGGAGTGTCGGTAGCTAATTCTATTTTACTGATCACCTTCGCGGAGCAGCAGCGACGGCAAAATGGCGATGCCTTGGCAAGCGCGATGGAGGGCGCCGTGAAGCGGCTGCGCCCCATCGTCATGACCGCCATCGCCATGATGGCGGGTATGACGCCGATGGCCTTGGCCTTCAGTGAGGGCTCCGAGCAGACTGCTCCCCTAGGACGAGCTGTCATTGGCGGTCTTGCGGCGTCCACATTCGCCACGCTTCTGATTCTGCCGCTCATCTTCTCGGCCATGCGCGGAAGGAGCACTACAGTATCCGCCTCCCTTGATCCGGACGATCCCGCCAGTCCGGTTTGTGAAAAAACTCCCGAATGACAAGAATGATACGTTCCCTCGCCATTGCGCTCGGCGTCTGCTCGCTGGCTGTCCTTGCTTATTTCATCCTTCGCCCTTCCATGGCAACTGAAGACACTGTGAAAGAACGCCAGCCGACCGTCGAAGCCTTCGCGCTGGAAAAAACTTCCCTCGATAAAATCACGCATCTTCCCGGCGATCTGCTGCCTTACGAAGCCGTGGATATTTACGCCAAGGTTTCCGGATTCATCGAAACTCTTTACGCCGACCGGGGCTCGGAGGTACACGAAAAGACTGTTCTCGCTCAACTCGTAGCGCCCGAATTAGACAGCGATATCGAAGCGGCGCGCGCCCGGTACTTAGCTGCCGAAGATCAATACCGCCGTGACAAGAGCTTGCGTATCGGCTACGACGTCGCGGCCCAGACGGTTGAAATCTTGAAAGACAACGCCATGTCGGCGCATGAGAATCTGAATGCCCTGCAAGCGCGGAAGAACTATCTGACGGTGCTTGCTCCTTTTGACGGAGTCGTCACCACCCGCAATCTTCATACGGGAGCCTTTGTGAAGCCCGGCGACGTTAACGGAGCCGTGCCTATTTTCCGGGTGGAAAAGATCAAGACGTTGCGTCTCGTGGTGGCGGTGCCGGAAGCCTATGTCGACGGCGTGAAGGAAGGAAACGAAGTTTCGTTCGCCGTTCCGGCTTTTCCCGATCGGACGTTCGCCGCCAAAATCTCCCGCATGTCATATTCGCTCGATCTACGAACGCGCACGGAAATGGTCGAGCTGGACGTAGATAATTCAGATCGCATTCTCCTTCCCGGAATGTATGCCGATGTTATCTGGCCGCTAACGCGTCAGGCTAAGGGGTTCGTGGTTCCTATGAGAACCGTGGCGACAACCACCGAGAAAACATTTGTTATAAGAATTAATAACGATGGTTTGACAGAATGGGTGGATGTAAAACGCGGCAACGCCGCAAAGGGCATGGTGGAAATTTTTGGCCCTCTGCATGAGGGCGACATGATCGCCGCCAGGGCGACAGACGAAATAAAGCCGGGAACGAAGGTGAGCGCGAAAACGGCACATCCATAAATTCTTTTCGACTTTGTGTGGGGAACGAAAATAGTCGTATCCGGTCTTCGATGCTGCCATAGACAAACGCGATATCGTCCTAATAGCGGCGGCCTTCGCCTTGCGGGACATGATCATCCCCGCGCTACCCCTCCAAGAACGGCACGGGCACACCAAAAGTTTGCAGTAGAAGTATGGTGTTAAGAAAGAGTACCACCGCGGTTCCGGCAATCGCGGCAACACGAGTCACCCGGCCATTCACGAAAGGGCCCATGATGTCGGGCCGTTGGGTGAAGTGCAGAAGCGCAATCATGGGTACCGGCAGGGCAAGGCTGAGGACGACTTGACTTATAACGAGCGCGTTGGTCGCATTCACTCCGTAGCCGACGACGATGAATGCCGGTATCATCGTAACAAGCCGCCGGACCCAGACCGGGATTCTGAAGCCGACGAAGCCTTGCATAATCATCTGGCCGGCCATGGTTCCGACCGCGGAGCTCGACACGCCCGAAGCAAGGAGAGAGATCAAGAAGACGATTGCCGCTCCCGCCCCGAGCAGAGGACGCAATGTGTAGTAGGCTGTCTCTATCTGAGCGACATCGCTGTGACCCTCGTGGAAAGCGGCGGACGCCATCATCACCATCGCCATATTCACTGCTCCGGCGATCGCGAGCGCGACAATGACTTCCCGGTTGGAAAAGCGGAGGAGCTTACGCCGGTCGGAGTCGTCGCGCGCCGCCAGCCGCGCGTGAGTGAGGCCGGAATGGAGGTAGATCGCATGCGGCATGACGGTGGCGCCAATGATGCCCACCGCGATCGTGGCCGCCGCCGCATCTTTGAGTTGCGGAACGGCCGTATGGAATGCCGCGGCCGCCCAGTCCACCGGGGCGATGCAAATCTCGATCAGATAACAGAGGCAGACGATCGCTACCAAGGCACCGATGATCAGCTCGATCGGTCTGAAGCCTTGCCTCTCGAACATCAAAATTCCGTAGGTCACGATCGCGGTGACGATCATGCCCCAAAAGAGAGGGAGGTTGAACAGGAGAGAAAGTCCGATCGCACCGCCGAGGAATTCTGCGAGATCGGTCGCCATCGCCGCGATCTCGCTCGCCACCCACATGGCCCAGACGAGAGGCTGCGGCAATTGCTCACGGCACATTTCTGCGAGGTTGCGGCTGGTCGCGATGCCGAGCTTCGCCGACAAACTCTGAAATAACATTGCGATCAGGTTTGCCGCCAGAACAACCCAAAGCAGGCCATAGCCATATTTCGCGCCGGCCTGAATATTCGTCGCAAAATTGCCGGGATCCATATAGGCGATCGAAACGATCACGGCCGGCCCCGCCATCGGAAGAACGGCGTTCAAGCCGCGCCGATGGCCGTCGAGCACGTCGCGAATAGCGGCCTGCGCCCGATTTGCCGGGCGGTCTTCTACGACGGCATCCGTCATCCGGCTTCCTTTCGTGGTCAATAGCAGCGACCTTAAAAAATTACTAAAGGCGCCTGGTGCGAAGGCCTCCCAAATCCAGGCGGGTCTTGGCGGAATGTTTGGCGGCTACGGCTTCCCTATGGCATCAGATGTAGCATGGGCTACAAAATAATCAACCTCAAAAAAAGTTGACTTCGATCTGGTTTCTTCGAATTTGGCGCGTTGACGCGCACATCGCGTGGCCAAAGGACTAAAGTCTAATGATCAAGAAAGCGACCCTGGGGCCGCCTTCGGCCGAGCTGCCGGTCGAGGCGGTGCAGGCCCGGCGCTTTGAAAAGGCGCGTTCGGCGCAGGCGGCTGCGGTCCTCGAGGATTACGTCGAATTGATCGACGATCTTCTGGCGAGCGGCGGCGAGGCGCGACCGACGGATATCGCCCACCGTCTCGGAGTGACGCACGCGACAGCGATCAAAACGATCGCCCGCCTGAAGCGGGAAGGGCTTGCCACCTCGAAGCTCTATCGGGGCGTGTTCCTGACGCCGGAGGGGCATGGCCTCGCCGATCGTGTCCGCTCCCGGCATCGGCTGGTTGTCGATATTCTGCGCGCCGTCGGCGTTCCAGAGCAATGCGCGGAACTCGACGCCGAGGGCATCGAGCATCATGTTTCCGATGTTGCGCTCGCCGCTTTCGCGCGGTTTCTGAAGCGCCAAGGCAGTGTGCCATGAGGCCAGACTTGCGGAACAAGGGGTATACCCCGGCCAAATACCGCCGTGAAGAATTCAGCAATTGTGGGAAATGCGCTCGTCCAAGCGATACCGCCATCCTCCGGTACAGAGCGGGCATGGCTGCGTGCGGCCGGCCTAATCATACTCGTCCGGCGAAGGCGGGACCGGCAAAACCGGCACGCCCTCCTCGATCAAGGCGCGCGCCTCGCTGATACTCGCCTGGCCATGGATCGGGCGCTCGGGGACCAGACCTTCGTGAATCTTGCGTGCTTCCTCGGCGAAGCGGGTGCCAACATCTTCGGCCTGTTCGAAAAGCCGTTTACGAAATGCGTTGATCATTGCCCGCGATTTCAGGTCGAGCCGGTCGAGAAGCGCGACCCTGGTTTGCGTCTGCGCTTGCGCCGCAGGTATGGCGCGCTCCGCCTCGGCCCGGCTCGCGATCGCCGGCGCCATGACGGCTTTTGTCACCTCCGCCGCTTGGCAAAGCGGGCAAAGGACGAGGCCGGACTTAACCTGCGTGTCGAAAGCCTCGCTGCTCTGGAACCAGCTCTGGAATTCATGGCCGCGCGCGCAAAGCAAGGCGAATTTGATCATTGCACTGCGCCGGCCAGAAGCTTATCAAGCCTGCCATCGCGGTCAAGTTCGTACAACTCGTCGCAGTCGCCAATATGAATATCGTCGAAAAAGATTTGCGGAACGTTCCTGCGGCCATGCGCCCTTGCCGTCATCTCCATGCGCGTCCGCGGGTCGCCGTCCACCGCGATTTCGGTGAAAGCGAGGTTCTTCTTGCGCAACAACTCCTTGGCCCGGCGGCAATAGGGGCAGGCGACCGTCGTATAGACGGTGATTTGCGGCATCGCGTCTACCTTTCAGAAGATCTTTATATGGGAGACACGGCGGAAGCCACAACCGGCGTTAAACCTGGTGGAAGGGGCGGGCAAGTGCCGCGTTAGCCTGGCGCGCCTTCCTGGATGGAAGGGGTATTTCCGCTTCTCACACGTCGATAATTGGACGTCCGAAGATATGCTATCCGAAATTGGCGAGGCCGGGAAAGCTCTGCAACAGCCAGGAAGAAATATCCTGGATCGATCCGGTCATGAAAGCTACTCCCGTCGCCACGAGAAGAACCCCAATAACGCGCTCGATGGCACCGAGATAGGGCCGCAATTGCTTATTGAAGTGGATAAAAGGTTCAATCGCCAGCGCCGCCAACAGAAACGGCAGCCCGAGCCCGGCCGAATAGGAGGCCAGCAGCGCGGTGCCCTTGCCGATGGTCTCCTCCGACGCGGCGACTGCGAGAATCGCCGCGAGAATAGGGCCAATGCAAGGCGTCCAGCCGAAGCCGAAGGCCAACCCCATGATGTAGGCGCCCCAAATTCCGGCTGGCTTTTGCACGTCGGCCCGGGCTTCGCGATAAAGAAGAGCGAGCCGGAAGACGCCCAAAAAATGCAAGCCCATCGCGATGATCGCGACCCCGGCGAGGAGGGAAAGCGTTGAGAAATATTCGTGCAGTACCTGACCGAAAGCCGAGGCTGTCGCGCCGAGGCCAACGAAAACCGTGGAAAAACCAAAGATGAAAAGCACCGCCGCGAAGAGAATACCGCGCCGTGCGCGGGCTTCGCGGCGGGTGGCGACCTCCTCGATTGTCGTTCCGGCAATAAATGTTAGATAGGGCGGAACCAGCGGCAGAACACAGGGGCTCAAGAATGATAGAAGACCCGCCAGCGCGGCGGCGGGAAGCGTGACATCATGGATCATCCGCCCTTCTAGCGTGTTCTGGGATAAGGGAAAAGCGCCAAGGCCGCGCGAACGCGCGGGCACCTCGGCGGGGTTCGTAAAATTAACGTGAGGCCTTATGGATTTCGGCGATACAATTGCAGAGTCGGTTAAGAGAAAATTCATGGCGGCAATTAATAATCTTGTTGCGATGCACATTGCCGCCGCCGGATGGCTTTTGTGCTCCAATAGTTCCCTGGTCCGCGCCAGCACCCGTGCGGCCGCGCAACGGCCGGGCGTGCTCCTTCGATGACGGTTTTCCTCGTCTCTTTTTGCAATATCCTGTTCAATTTCGCGATCGGGCTTCTCGTCGCCAAATTTCTCGGCCCCGAGGAATATGGCCGGTTTGCGCTCGCCTACGCGACCGCGATCTTCGTGCAGACGGGCTTTTTCGATTGGATCCGGCTTGGGGCCACGCGGTTTTATTCCGAACGGATACGCGACGAGGAGCCTGCGCTGCGAGCGACGCTTGATTTCGGCTTTGCAATTATCGTGGCCGGGCTTGCGGTCGGCGCGAGCTTTCTTCTCTTCACCGGCGTCAGGTTTACATTATCTTATGGATTGATCGCCCTTGCGCTTGGCGCCGCCGCCGCCAATGGGCTTTTCGATTATCACACGGCGCTGGTTCGCGCCCGCTTCGACGATCGCCTTTTTACTAGGCTCGTTCTCGTCAAGGACACAGTGGCATTCGCTCTCATGGGCGGCGGAGCCTTCCTGTTTGGCTCGGCCAAGATGACCCTTATCGGCACAATCGTCAGCCTCGGCGGATCGGTTGTCACCGCGCGCGCGGCGTTGCGCGATCCGGCCTCGCGACCACGCTGCGCGCGCCTTTCCATTGCAAGCTCGCTGATGGCCTATAGCCTGCCTATCGTCGGCGCCAATCTGCTTTACCTTGCGATCCCGCTTGCCAATCGCTCGATTCTCGCGGTCCTCGATGGATTTTCCGAAACTGGACAATTTTCTCTGGCCTATGATTTTGGAACCAAGGCGATCCAGGCGATTGGCTCGGCCCTCGATATTGTGTTGTTTCAGGTCGCGGTCGCCACCCACGAATTGCACGGTCCGTCCCAGGCAAGGCAGCAGATCGCCCGCAACATGACAATCGTTATTGCCATGGTTTTGCCGGCGTGCACGGGGCTTTGGCTGACCATGCCTTCGATTGAGACGCTCCTGGTGCCGGAGGCATTTCGAGGCCGTTTCGACTTGTTCTTGCCTCTGATGATGACCGGCCTCTTCTGCATGGCCATAATTCAATACGCCGTAAATCCGGTTTTCCAGATCGAGAAAAAAACCGCGCCGTTGATTGCCGCGGCCTTGGCGGCTTGCGCCGCCGATCCTGTGTTGCTCCTGGTTTTGCCCCGGGGTGGCGGCGCCTCTAACCTCGCCATCGCCCAGGCCGGCGCGATGCTGGCCGCGCTCATTGTATTGACCGGTTTCGCAAGCCGGACATGGCGGCAATGGCCGCGCCCACGCGATCTCGCCGTCACAGTTTTCGCCAACGCCTTGATGGGCGTGATGGTTCTGCCAATGCGCGGCCAAGAGCCAGGACTTGCGACACTCGTCGAACAGATTGCCACCGGCGTCGCGATCTATGCAGTCGTCGTGTTGGGATTGGATATTGCCGGATTGCGAAGCCTCACGATCGCGCGCCTGCGCCTAACGGTTGCGCGAATGAAGACGCTTTAGGGTTTTTGGCGCCGCCGGCGGCCGCGTCGCATTAGAAGGGTCGCCCAACCGTCAATGTCGATCCGCCGCGCCAGGGCGATGCCTTGCCTGCCATAGGCGGCGACGAGCCCTGAAACATCGCGCCCGATGAGACCGGAGAGGATAATGTCGGCCCCGGGCGCCGCCAATCGTGCGATTTGCGGCGCGAGATCGCGCAGCGGACGCGCGAGAATATTCGCGAGCATGAGATCGTAAGGTCTTCCTGCCCGCAACAGAGGATGCGCGGCGCCTTTTGCCAGGACAGGACGCAGGAAGCTTGCGACGCGGTTGCGTTTTGCGTTGGCGGAGGCCAGCGTCACGCAAACAGGATCGATATCCCCGGCGTGAATTTTACGCTTGAACAATTTGGCCGCCGCGATGGCAAGGACGCCGGAGCCGGTGCCGAGATCGAGGATGGCGCGGGGCCGCCGCTTGCGCGCAACGGCCTCTAGCATGAAAAGACATCCACGCGTCGAACCGTGGTGGCCGGTGCCAAAAGCAAGCGCGGCCTCGATCTCGATTGGGACGTCATTGGCCTTGACCGCGCCGCGCCAATGCGCGCCATGAATGAGGAAGCGACCGGCCCGTACCGGCTTCAGCCCTTCGAGGGAAGCCGCAACCCAGTCGCGCTCATCGACGCGGCCGAACGTTGCCGCGCGAGCGAGTGCGCCGCCCGCGGCGGCGGCGATGAGGGCGCGAACATTTGCTTCATCGGCGGGGTCGCCAAAATAGGCCTCGACGATCCAGGGACTCTTGGTCCCTTCGCTTACGTCCGGCGCCTCCTTGAAGGCCGCAGCGGCGGTCGTGGCCGGATCAAAAGTCTCGACAATAATGCCGGCGATCCTGCGCGCCGCCGCCTCGCCGCAGGAAAGACGCATGAAACGCGCGGCGCTGTTCGGGGGAAGGCCTTCGAGCATGGCGGCAGCTACCATGGAGGCCCGCGAACTGGCAATGGGGAGCTTGCCCGCCAAGCCTCGGCCGAGCGAGCCAACGCGCGAGACCATGGGTCGACAGCTATCCATGCAACCAAATCCGTTCACCCCTCAACCGGCACACCCCATGGCAAAGGCTGAACAATCTTCCTGGCAACGACAGCTAGCGCAGCAGCGCCGAGCCTGAAACCACGCTGAACGCCATTTTTGTTGCCCTGCCATGCCGCCGCCCGGCGGTGCCGGTCCTGTGCCAATGGCCACGTCTCGCCCAGCTGCGTCTCGCCCAGCCGTGTCGCACCCAGCTGTGTCGCGTCCAACCATGCCTCTTCGCGTGATGGCGGGCGTGATGCGATTCCCCCGCGGTTGCGACTTCGGTATGGGCGTTTCCGGTTGCTGCCTCGGCGTCCTGCCTGTCCGCGTCCAAGCCGTCTCCGGCGGCGCCGTGGCCGCGGGCGATGGGACCGAACAAGGCCAGGCAGCGATTGTAGGCGTCCGCCGCCTGAATTTGTTCGCAGTCGTCGATGCTGCGCGGGGCGGCGTTCGCATGAGCGGAAGCCGCGATCAACGCGGCGGCGAAAAAGGGGGTCAACATGGATCGCAAGGCGTTATCCTCGTAGGCTCGCGCCGGTTTTCCTGGCGACCTCGGCGACGATCTTGCCGGCCGCGGCGTCGATCTCGGCCTCGGTCAGGGTTTTTTCGCGCGGTTGCAGGGTGACGAATATGGCGACCGATTTCTTCCCTTCGGGTATGCCCTTGCCTTCATAGACATCGAAAACGCCGGCGTCCGCGACGAGCGCCCGTTCGGCCGACGCGGCCGCTTTCACTATGTCGGCCGCCTTCACGGTTCGATCGGCCAGGAAGGCAAAGTCGCGTTGCACGGGCATGAACTCCGGAAGTTCGAGCTTCGGTTTGGTCTTTGTGGACCGCGATTTCGGCGCCGGTATGTCATCGAGGAGCAACTCGAAA
>JBOHJU010000080.1:0-9768 GCA_050728755.1 Methylocella sp. | reverse complement strand
GCTTCGCCACCTCCATGAAAAAATTCATCGAAACGCCGAAGAAAAACGACAGCCTCGGCGCGAAGCGATCGATCTTAAGATCGCCCGCCAGTCCGGCGCGGATATATTCGAGCCCGTCGGCCAGCGTGTAACCAAGTTCGAGATCGGCGGTCGCGCCCGCCTCCTGCATGTGATAGCCGGAAATCGAGATTGAATTGAATTTCGGCATGTGCCGCGCCGTAAAGGCAAGAATGTCGGAAACGATCCGCAGCGACGGCTTCGGCGGATAAATGTACGTGTTGCGCACCATGAATTCCTTGAGGATATCGTTCTGAATTGTCCCCGCGAGCTTGGCCGGCGCCACGTCTTGCTCCTCGGCCGCCACGATATAGAGAGCGAGCACCGGCAAAACTGCGCCGCTCATCGTCATCGACACGGAGATCTCGTCGAGCGGAATCCCCGAAAAAAGGCTCCGCATGTCGTAAATCGAATCGATCGCGACGCCGGCCATGCCGACGTCGGCGGCAACGCGCGGATGATCCGAATCATAGCCGCGATGGGTCGGAAGGTCGAAAGCGACCGAAAGCCCCTTTTGCCCGGCGGCGAGATTGCGGCGGTAGAAGGCATTCGACTCTTCGGCGCTGGAGTAGCCCGCATATTGCCGGATGGTCCAAGGCCGCGCGGCGTACATGGCGGGATAGGGGCCGCGCACATAAGGCGCGACCCCAGGGAAACTATCGGGGCAATTGAATCCGGCAATGTCGCTTGCGCGGTAAATTGGCGCGACGCTTAGGCCCTCGGGCGTCAGCCAGGGCCGCGCTTGGATATCTTCCAATTGGATCGGCGCCGGGGCAAACGGCAGCCTTGAAAAATCGGGAATGCGGCTCATGGGGCAGACGTTGGCGCGCCAAGCATACTCCCTGATTGTAGTTTGGCCTGCGCGAGCCGACCATCTTAAGCGCCAACCGTATGTTGTGGAACCACCGCAAGGACAGCCGGGCGCGGAACCTCCTCCCCGCGGCGCACGGATTGAAGCAGGGCTGCCGCCGGGTTCATTCCGGTCCCGCAAGGAAATCCGCGCCAGCTCGCACAACGATACTATCCGGCGCCGCCGGCGGATTCTGAACCGAAAGCAAAGCGGACAGGATCGTCCGCCGGGACAGCTTTGATCCGGCCACTTCGCTGCGTCGCACCCGAGCGACTACGGCAAAACGAATGTTGTGACCGAGACATCGTTTGCGTTGTCGTTCACCACCGCCAAACGATCGATATCGGTCCCTCCGTCGGACGTCTCGTCCGAAATGGACGTAGCAACTCCAAATGCTCCGCCCTGATTCTGATGGATGTTGTATTCGCCGATGAATTTGCCGGTCTTCGTGAACTCCACAATTTCGCTCGGCTGAGCCGGATCCGGGTTGATTGCGTCGCCATTGCTGGTCAGCAGATCGCCGTTCGGTGCGGGAGCCAGCGCCAAGGGACCTCGCAGATGGACGTCCTTGAACACGAGATTCCCGGTTCCAGACGATGGACCGGCCGAGCCGGCGTGCAGAACCTTGAAGATCGCATTGTCGGCTGTCGAGGCGACGTAGAGAACATCCGCCGCCCTGTCAAAGACGAGGCCGGTCGGTCCTAGCACGAGCGCGGCGGGATCCGTCCGATGCTTATATCCCGAGGCAATCTGAGTGACGCTGGTCACCTTGACGGTCTTGCTGTCCGGCAGGGCGAGGTCGATCCGAACCACGGTGCCATCCAATACGTTCGACACAAAGACCTTGGCGCTGTTAAAGTCGTCTGCTAGGGCCAAATCCCAGGGACCATTGAGTTTGTTGGCGGCGGACGAATCGAGCTTCGTTAGCAGTTTGCCGTTGCGGTCAATGAAAAGCAGCGGACCGCCCTTGACCGTTTTAGAAGTGCCATCGGTGGTTGTGACGTTGCCAACCAGGACAAATCCACGCTTCAGCACGCCAAGCGCCGTGGTCAAGCCGAGCGGCGGAGTTCCGTGAAAGAAGACTTGCGCCTGCATGTCAGGCTCCGCCCCGCCCGACGGCGTGAGTTTGATGATCGTCGACCCCATCCCTTGGAGATTTTTGCTGTTATTGAAGTTTGAAACCAACACGTCACCCGGGTTCAGGGTCCCTGCCGGAAATCCCGGGGGCACGAAGGCGACACCATATGGATTGAGGTCGCCGTTTGCCGGGATCGTCGACGAGACGAGAATCCGGGGAATGAAGCGTTTGGGGTCGTCGGAATCGGCCCATGATCGAAGCGGGAACAGTACCGCCACCGCCCCAAGCAAGGCGTAGCAAGCGAACCGCTTGAAATTTTTGTTTCGAGTGCGAGCGGGGTAGATGATTTCGTCGAGGAATTCGAATTCTATTTGATTCATTGTTTCCTCCAAAGGCGTTGCCCGCGCGGTTGAAAACGTCGTAAGCGCAAGATTTAGAGTTAATTTACCTTGCGTCTCATTGAGAAGATCCATTTGGTTGAGCGGCGCGCGAAAACTTGGCCGTGTCTCTCACGAATTAAGCAATATGCGGAACAAGAATCCTGTCAGAAGGAATTCCAGGTATGAAAGAAAACCCGAATTGTGCTTGGAATGAGCGGTTCACGAGTGTCCCTCTCGAAGCGGAATAAACGCTGTCAGTTTGCCTTTAATAGACAGGGCCGGATCTTCGGACGCACACCAAAAACCCCCGCCATCGAGCCTTGTCTCGGGCGCGCCATGTCACCTGAAGTCGGTCTACACCTGTAATTATTAAGCTTGGCCCAGTATTCGAGCGCTCTATTGTTTCATTGTTTTTTGCGGTTGAATGCTTCCTTCACGATTGAATAAATCGTAAAGGCAAAATACTCAAATGACTTATAAGTTAGTTTCTGACTTGCAAGTTAATTTTCAGGTTAGGCTACCGATTTCAAAATTTGGTGCGCCGCTTCGGAGAGGGCCCGACGGCGTCTTGTTTTCCGGTGGGTTCGCGCGCTTTGTTGAATTGACGGACACGGGGCGAGCATGATTGCCTTAGCGGCCGGTCAGCCTTGCCTTGTGGCCCGCCATGAACCGCCGCACTGTAGGCTCGGCGAGGACCAGGTCCCCGAGCCAGACCCCATTGCAAGCTTTCCAATAACCGTTGCGACCTGGCCGAAGCGCCGGAACGCAACGTCCACAATGCCGCGTTGGCTAATCTCGCCGGAGGCTACCATCGGTGTATCCCCAGCCGAGCTGATCCGGCCGCCGGATACGGAAATCATCCAATGGTAATCTTTGTCGCAACTTCCTTCCCGCGTGACGATATCGACGGCGTATATGCCATCGTGATTTTGCTGCATCGCGAACCCGCCTTGCGCATGCGCCGCGCTGGCAGCGCCAATGAGCGCGGCGGCGAGACTCGAATATCCTACCGGCGTCATCTTATTGCCCTCCCTTGACTTTGCACCCTTTAGCGCTCCCCTTCGCCAAGTGCAACCTTGAGCGCGTCTCCCAGAATAGCCAGGGCATCGCCGCCAGCGCAAATGCATTCAGCGACCCCTGCTTCCCGCAAAGCCGTTTCCGCCGCTCGGGGCGCTCCGGCAGCGTAGATTCGCACGGCACCCGCAGCGTCCAGCGCCCGCGCGGCCTCGATCAGATTTTGCGTTGAAGCCACGCCCGGCGCGCAAATACAAACGATCTTGCAGCCGGAAGCGCGAAACGCATCGGCCGCCTCTTGCGGCGTTTCGAAGCCCTCGTTGCTCACGGCTTCAATCCCCGCCGCCGCGAAAAAATTCGCAGCGTATGCCGAGGCCGCCGGGAACCCTTGCGGCCTCCCGAGATTGGCGAGAAATATTTTCGGCCGCTCCCCGCTTTTGTGGAATTGTTCTTCCGACGCCGTGCGCAATATCTCGTAAGGCTCCGCGTCGCGCCGTGACGGCAAGGGAACGCAGTCTCCTGCCGCGCGATTCTCATTGGCCCCGGCGGGCGTTGGTTCGAGCACGTTGACCGGCGCTTCCGCAAGAAAAGGAAATTCGCTCGTCCCGGTGATCGCAAGAGTGCGACGAGCAATGGCCTCCTGCCGCGCCGCTGCCGCCGCGGCAATCTCCCTTTGCGGCACGCCCGCTCGAAGAGAAGCGATCATGCCGCCTTGCGCCTCGAAATCTTGAAACAAGGTCCACGCGCGCAGGCACAGTTCATTGGTGAGCGTCTCGAAACTCCCGGCGCCGGCTGCCGGATCGGCGACTTTCGCAAGCTTCGCCTCATGGATCAAAACAAGCTGCGTGTTGCGCGCGATGCGCCGCGCGAAATCGTCGGGGAGCCCCCGCGCCAGAGTGAAGGGCAAGACGGTGACCGCATCCGCGCTGCCCACGCCCGCGCAAAATACGCCCATCGTCGCGCGCAGGATATTCACGAACGGGTCATATTTCGTCATCATTCGAAAAGCGGTCTCGGCATGGAGGCGCATCGGTTTCGGCGTCAGGCCGCAGGTGCTCTCGATACGCGCCCAGAGAAGCCGCAAGGCGCGGAATTTGGCGAGCGATAAAAATTCATCGGCGTCGGCGGCGAGAAGAAACGCAATTTCGCCGCGCGCGTCTTCAAGCGAAAGACCATTGGCTTCAAGCAGACGGAGATATTCGACTCCCGTGGCGATGACGCAGCCAAGTTCTTGTGCTTCCCCTGCGCCTGCTTCGTGATAAGGCCGCCCATCGGCGAGAAGCAAGTGTCCAGCGAAGCCCGCGCCGCGCAAGAGTTTTTGCACCTCCGCGACGCCGGGCCCGGGGGGCAAATCGCCCGTCCGCGCGAGATGCCCAACCGGATCATGGCCGAAATCAACATCGAGCGAAGCCGGAGTCAAACGGCGGTTTCGCGCCATCGACGCAAAGACGGGTGCGATATCGAGGGCGCGCGCGCCGGCATCAAGGCGAAGCGATATGAGATCGAGATCGATCGCGGCAAGCGCGGCATCAAGATCGCGCTCGCCCTCGATGCGCACGCCAAAGCCGCGCGCTGCCTGTGCTTGCGCGATTGCGAGGGTCAGCGCGTCGGCGCCCCCAATGAGGTCTGCGCAGGCCATTGCGTTGGCGGTCTCGGGCTCTGGATGATCCATCCGTTGCGAGATTTTCCAGGCCCCCGGCTTTTGCCGCAGCGCGCGCGCGCCTTCGCTCGCGGCGCGCGGATAAAGCGGCGCGATCTTCAGCCCTTCGAATGTCGTCGAGACAAGGGATTCAAAAGGCCGGCCGTCGGGCACGCGTTCGACGAGCGTTCGCCATTCCGCCTCGCTGGCGGGGGCGGATCGTATCGTCGGAGCAGGCGCGGCCTCCTTCATGGCTCTTGCCACTCCGTGTGTTCTTCGATCCGCGCGGACAAGCCTGGCTCGTCGAGTGTTCTACCGGCGAGCGCGAAGTGCGTTTGAAGATTATTCACGGGGCTGTCCCACGGATGTCCCGGTCATTGTTGAAATGGAGGCACTGTTCGCCTTGAGCTGGTAGGCGGCGCATATCCCACGCGGGCAAAGCAACGCCATCAAGAGACTTATCACATCCGTCGCGATTCCGGCGCAAACGGGGGAGATCGAAGCGCCCGCGACGGGGGCTTGTCACAGCTAACTGGGGCGGCTATCTGCTCTGTCCGCGACAGGAGGGGCGCGGCTCCAGCCCGCTCCGTTCGTTACGCTTGCTGCGCCTGGAGAAAAAAATGAAACGGCCATTGTTGACACCACCGCCCGTCGCGGCATGAGTCTGATTCCGGTGAATTCCGCGCGCGGCCCACATGCGGCTCCGAGCCAACGAACAAGGCGGCGGCGCAGCTATTTTCTTCGCGTTTCTAGAAGCCTTTTCGCCTGAACCAGCCGCGCGAACGTCTAGGTATATATGTACCAATTAATGTCTCTTGAGCGAGCGGTACCAACTCGCTACGTCCACCGGCTTGCAATTCGCATGAAAAATATCTTCACAGCGCTTTTGTTATTCGGACTATGCTCGTGCGGCTTACTTCTTCCCGCGTTCGGGCGAGAGAAGACCGTCAACGTCTATGGGTGGGGCGACTACATCGATCCGAAGGTCATCGAGGACTTTACCAAGGAGACAGGGCTCAAGGTCGCCTATGACGCTTACGATTCAACCGAGGCTTTCGAGGCGCGGCTCCTGGCCGGCAAAACCGGCTTCGATGTCGTGATTGTCTCAGGGCCCGTTCTGCAAAGGCAGATCGCGGCGGGGCTCTACCAAAAACTCGACAAAACCAAACTTCCAAACAGCAAATACCTTTGGCCGGAGGTGGCGGCGCGCCTTGGCGTTTATGATCCCGGCAACCAATATGCGGTCAACTATATGTGGTTTACCACGGGCCTCGCATACAATGTCGAAAAGGCCAACGAGGTTTTGGGCGATGGTGCAGCCGGTGCTTCGCTTAATTCTTGGGACATCCTCTTCAAGCCAAGGAATTTGAAGAAATTCACCGGCTGCGGCATTACCGTCCTCGACAGCGGCGAAGAACTGTTTGCGATCGCGCTTAACTATCTTAGAGCCGATCCGGCTTTGATCCGCCAGAGCGATCTCAAGCGTGCCGCGGAACTGTTAATCGGCATGCGGCGCGACGTGAAGAAATTCGCCTCCGCCGGCTTCGCGGATGCGTTAGCCAACGGCAACATTTGTCTTGGCGTTGGCTATTCCGGCGACAGTTTTCGCGCGCGCGACCAGGCGCTCGAGGCCGATAATGGGATTGAGATCGATTACGCCATTCCCAAGGAGGGCACTTTGATGTCGCTCGATAATCTCGCAATTCCGAGGGGCGCGCCACATCTCGAGGAAGCCTATGCCTTCGTCGACTTCCTCTTGCGGCCGGCGATCGCTGCGCGCGACACCAATTTCACCCATCTCGCCAACGGGGTCCTCGCATCGAAATCCTCGATCGCCAAGGACATCGTCGAGAACAAGTCGATTTATCCGGATGCCGCGACGATGCAACGGCTCTTTGCGGTGCCAAACCATGATCCAGCGGCGCGAAAGGCGATTGACCGCGCATGGGCGGTGATAAAAACCGGCAAATGACGCCGCGACGCCGGTTTCCGCGTTCGCGCCGGGCTAATAATCGATCATATGCTTGACGAGGCAACGGATGTTAAAAGTCCCGGCGTTTCGCCCCGCCGGCATTATGGATCGAAAAAATCAATCAACTCTTTCGGAACATGCTCTTGGCGGCGGGCATGACCGGACGCGGCGGCCGATTGTACGCACTCCCAACAAGACCTGAATTTGATGGCGTGAACATGATGGATTACGAGAAAATCGGCGAAATCGGTGTCGCGAAAACCCTGCGCGACTTCATCGGCAACGAGGTCTTGCCGGGAACGGATATCGACGCCGGCCAATTTTGGCGCGGGCTCGCCGGGCTTATCCGCGAGTTCGCGCCTCCTATTCGCGACCAGTTGCGGTTTCGCGACATGCTGCAGGAAAAGATCGACGCATATCATCGCGCGACCGCGACGAGGCCGTTCGACCCGGCAGACTATGAAAACTTTCTCCGCAAGATAGGCTACCTTGTCCCGGAGCCGCCCAATTTTACGGTGCGCACCGAAAATGTCCTGGAGATCGCGCGGGTGGCCGGGCCACAGCTCGTTGTTCCAGCCTCGAATGCGCGCTACGCCCTCAACGCGGCAAACGCCCGCTGGGGCAGCCTATACGATGCGCTCTATGGCACGGACGCAATTCCCGAGTCCGCTGGTGCTGAACGCGGGAAAGGCTACAACAAAGTGCGCGGCGGCATGGTCATCGGCTGGGTCCGCGCGTTTCTTGACGACATGGTTCCTCTCGCGAAAGGTAGTCACCAGGCAGTTACCGCCTACAAGGTCGTTGGCGGCGAGCTCATCGCGACCCTTGAAAATGGTCTGGAGACGCGGTTGCGGCATCCTGGCCGGTTCGCCGGATCCAGGAAGAAATCGCTCGACTCGTTTGTCGTTCTGTTGCGCCACCATGGCCTGCACATCGAGATCGAGATCGATCACAACAGTTTGGTCGGGGCGGAAAGCAAGGTTGGCGTGGCGGATGTCATCCTTGAAGCCGCTCTCAGCACGATCATCGATCTCGAGGACAGTGTGGCGGCGGTCGACGCGCGGGACAAGATCTCTCTTTACCGCAATTGGCTTGGGCTGATGCAGGGCAGCTTGACGGCAACTCTCGAAAAGAACGGATTGCACGTCGAACGGCGGCTTGCGGAGGATCGCACCTATATCGGCCGGGATGGCGCCCCGATGACCTTGCACGGGCGCGCCCTGTTGCTGGTGCGCAATGTCGGCCATCACATCGAAACCGGCGCGGTGGTCGACGCGGCAGGAAAGCAAATCCCCGAAACGATTTTGGATGCCGCGGTCACCTCGCTGATCGCGATCCACGATCTCAAGCGCGTCAAGGGTCTGCGCAACAGTCGCCACGGCTCGATATACATCGTGAAGCCAAAAATGCACGGGCCGGCGGAAGTCGCGCTCGCCGTTGCGCTTTTTGCCGGCGTCGAGGACATGCTGGCGCTGCCCCGGAATACGATAAAGATCGGTATCATGGACGAGGAGCGGCGCACCTCCGTCAATCTCAAGGCGTGCATCGCGGCGGCGGCCGAACGTGTGTTTTTCATCAATACCGGCTTCCTCGACCGCACCGGCGACGAGATTCACACCTCGATGGAAGCGGGTCCGATGGTCCGCAAGAACGACATGAAGAATACCGCTTGGATCGCCGCCTACGAGAATGCAAATGTCGACGTTGGCATCGCGTGTGGGTTGCCTGGGCGGGCGCAGATCGGCAAGGGGATGTGGGCCGCGCCCGACCGCATGGCCGACATGCTTGCACAGAAGATCGTGCATCCACTCGCGGGGGCGAATACCGCCTGGGTGCCCTCGCCGGCGGCCGCAACCTTGCACGCGGTGCATTATCACAGAGTCGATGTCGCGGCCCGCTGGAAAGAGCTCGCCCGGCGCAGCCCGCCGCAGCGGTCCGACCTCCTTGCCATTCCGGTTGGCCGGGCGAACTGGTCCCCAGACGACATTCAGGCCGAGCTCGACAATAATTGCCAGGGGATTTTGGGCTATGTCGTGCGTTGGATCGACCAGGGCGTCGGCTGCTCCAAAGTGCCGGATATCCATGATATCGGCCTCATGGAGGATCGCGCCACCTTGCGCATTTCAAGCCAGCATATCGCCAATTGGCTGCACCACGGGATTGTCACGTGCGAGCAAGTGATGGGCACGCTGCAAAGGATGGCGGCGGTCGTCGACCGGCAAAATGCCGGCGATCCGCTTTACCGGCCTATGGCGCCTGGTTTCGATGGTCACGCCTTTCAAGCGGCGGCGGATCTGATTTTTAAGGGCCGCGCGCAGCCAAATGGCTATACGGAATGGATCCTCCACGCCCGCCGGCGCGAGGTCAAGACGGCTGCCGGCTAAGCACGTCCCCATAAAATGGAATCATTTGATCGACAAGGACTCGCTCAAAATCAATCAGCTGGCGCAGTTCATGATCGAAAAAGCTGGGCAACTTTCTCGGGACATGCTTTAATACCAGATCTTTGAAAGCTTAACTCACGTATCCTATTCCCGAAATCGGCCTTGGACAGCTAACTAGTTGCAAGGGCACGAAGGACCCGATCGTGGACGATTGCCGTCTCCGGACCGGCGCCCAACATCCGTGTTTCGTTGTTTACAATAATTGGAAAAGTGGGAAATGATGATCGGAGTGCCCCATGTCAAATCAAGCGCTGTGGACGAAAAAACCATCAGCGTACTGATTGAATCGAGCTGCAGGTCGGCTTCGCGTGTCGCAGTGGCGGACAAGGCGACC
>JBOHJU010000079.1:0-9859 GCA_050728755.1 Methylocella sp. | reverse complement strand
TGCGGGACAATTTTCGCCCATTGCCTGTCGTTGAACCAAAACAAATTCGCATCCATGGACTTGGCCTCCAAACCGGTTGACCAAGCCCTTGAATCAAAACATGGTTAATTAGGTCTTAACCCTAGACAGTGCCACAGGTCCCCTATGGGCAAATGTCGATTTTGCCATAATTACTGCGGCCTATTCCACAAGGAGCACCCGCAATGCGCTGAGAAGCATAAGGCTGCCGTTTGGTCTCTCTGGGACATGTTCACGAGTTTTTTGAATACTAACGCTCGCAAGATTTCCACCAAGCTGTGCTCGCGACCGCAACTGACGGTAACATTCAAGATGGTGAACTTCGAGGAATAGCCATCGAGGGCGTCGAAGAAATGGCACACGAATCCGCCACCGACCGTCCAACGACGATAACAGACTCTGAGAGAATTAAGCAAGTTGCCGAAGTTTTTGAGCTTACGCTTGACGACTGCGGGTCCGCGAAAAGCACCCTCGACAAATGTTCGATCCTTCGGGCTTTGGACGAGGGGCACCTGCCTCACGTCAGGGTCGATGGTGACAACCCCATTCATCTCCAAAAAGATGAGGCCGTCATTTGGAACTTCAGCCCCGCGTCCTGCTTCGAGAACAAGAAGTCTGTGTCATATGTGGGTGCAAGTCGCGGCGTTTCGCTCAGAGTTGCTCGCGGTGTCTATTACCATATCGGTTCTCACCGAGGGCAACGTGTAGAGCATGAAGACCTCATGCTCGTTGCGCAGGGCGAATTGGCGATTTGCAGCAAAAACATTTACTTTTTATCCAGCGCCAAGGCCGTGCGGATTCCCTTGGGCAAAATCGTCTCCGTGAACATTCTCTCGGATGGCATTGAGATTTTCAAGGACTCCGCTAGCGGAAAGCCGCAGGTATTCAAGATCGAAGACCCTCATTTCGCAGCAAATGTTTTATCACGACTAAGTGAGGTGGCGCATTAAGTGCTGGCTCGAGATTTCATTTCCCAGCGCCCGTTCGCGCCTTGCTGCCAATAGGTCAGCGCGAAGCCTAAATCCTTCAGCTCATTCCATTGCGCCCGCGCGAGCGCGCCTTCATCCTCGCCGTCGCCATTACACACCCGGCGCGATTTCCGGGCAATCTTACACGTCTCACGCTGCCGCACGTATGAGGCCTTGTAAGGTTTTTGGCGCTAATCTTACCAAAATGTTTCACGGGAAACGAGGCCTGGGCACGGGGGCCAACTTGCCGGTGGGAATGGGTTGGAGCGCCGGCTAAAGAGTGGAGAGGCAAACTCGCGTTGCGTTGCGGGCTTCGCGGCCTGGCGTTTCGCAGTTTTGCGCAAGCGGCGGTGACTTTGCCGAGGGCCGGTTTTCCAATTAAGACTCGGCAAGGGGAGCGTGACGGGAGCGACTTGCGGGGACGCGGCCGAGGCGCCGCTTGCGGCGAACCAGGCGAGGAGCAAACGGGCGCGAGATGCGGAGCCTCAGAGCCGAGGCAAGACTGCGCCGGCGTGCCAGCGCGCGCTTGTTCAGGCGGCGAGATCGGCGACGACCGCGTCGAGCACCGGAAAGCCTTCCGCGCTGACCCGGATTCGTCCGCGCGGCGTATATTCGACCATGCCATCGGCGATGAGCGAGGCGACCCGGCGGGGGTCGAGGCCGCGCCCCGACATCGCTTGAAATGCCGCCGGCTCGATTCCTTCGGCAAGACGCAAGCCCATCAGCAGAAATTCATCGCCCTGCTCCTCGGACGACAGATAGTCGTCCTCGACCAAGGCATGGCCTTCGCTCTCGACGACGGTCAGCCACATTTCGGGATGGCGTTCCGTCGCCTGCGCGCGGCGCCCTCTTGCCGTTAAAATCCGGCCATGCGCGCCGGGCCCAACGCCGACATATTCGCCATACCGCCAATAGATGAGATTGTGCCGGCTCTCCGCGCCGGGGCGAGCGTGATTGGAGATTTCATAAGCGGGAAGCCCAGCTTTCGAGGTGACCTCCTGCGTCACGTCCCATAACGCACGGGCGCGATCGGCATCCGGGAGGGCGAGCTTGCCCGCGTCGCGCAACCGCTCAAACATCGTGTCTGGCTCGATCGTGAGTTGATAGAGCGAAAGATGATCGCGCGCGCGAAGAATCGCTGCCTCCAATTCCTCCCGCCAGCCGGCGGTTGTTTGGCCCGGCCGTGCATAGATCAGATCGAAGGAATAGCGGTCAAAGGTGGACGCGGCGAGCTCCACCGCGCGCATCGCTTCGGCCGCCGTGTGGCCCCGGCCGAGCGCCTTCAAATCCGCGTCGTTCATCGCTTGGACCCCGAGCGAGACACGGTTGATGCCGGCCGAGCGGAAGCCGCGCAACCGCTCCGCCTCGACGCTGGTCGGATTGGCTTCGAGGGTGATCTCGGCATCGGGCGCGACCGGCCACTGCGAGGCGATCGCATCGAGGATGGCGGCGGTAGTTTGCGGCTTCATCAAGGATGGCGTGCCGCCGCCGAAAAAGATCGAAGCTACGGTGCGGCCTTGCGTCAACGCCGCGCGGTGCGCGAGTTCCGCCCTGAAGGCCTCGACATAACGGGCCTCGTCGATCGTCTTCGCGCGCACATGGCTGTTGAAATCGCAGTAGGGACATTTGGAGAGGCAAAACGGCCAATGCACATAGACCCCGAAGCCTGGACTGGCGGCGATCTTGGTTTGCAAAGGCATCTTCATTTCGTTCACGCCTTCCTGAAGCAGCTGCCGGAAGCATCGGCTCCCGGCATCATCGCGTATTCATCCGCGGGCACACGCGCGCCCCATTCGCGGGCAAAGTCGCGCAACATTATCGAATTTCGAACCGGCGCCAGAAAACGCAGATTCGCCGCGATTTGTTAAGAATGGGTACACCACGTTTGCTTAAGTTTGGAAATGCACAGCTCGGAATCCATCGCGTTGGGTTCTGCCGAACATGAGTTAAAGGTGGGTATTTGAGTTATCTTGACCCGCCGCCGATGCCGGCGCCCGTCATCATCACGAAGGATGTTGGGGGGCTCGTCGCGGATTACCAGCGCCAAACCGCGCTCTACCGGGCCTCGGAGCGCGAGGTCAGACTGCACGAGTGCCGCTCCGCCTGCACCATGGCCCTCGGCCTGGCCAATGTTTGCGTCTATCCAGACGGCTCGCTCAAATTTCACGTTGCCTACGATCCCCGCAATCATCAAACCAACCATGCAGTCTCGCAACAGTTATTTGATTCCTATCCGGCCGCCGTGCGGACGCGGCTTGGAGCCTTGATGCGCAATCACAAGGTCCTGCGCGGGCGCAAGTTGATCAAGCTCGGGATCAGGGATTGCAACGAGCCCAAGACCAACGTGCCAAAGATCATGGTCGCATCGGCCGCCGCCGGGAAGCCTCCGCTTGCTGCCCAGCCCGCGCGGAAAAGCCTCTGCTTCCGGCTCTGCTAGATTGGCGCTTCGGGTAGGGCGACTCACCGGCAAAAAATGAAAACGTGCCGCCGCGCAGGAACCAACGGGCACCTCAGCAGTTACAAATCGTGGAAAAGGAGGAACTCATGAAAAAGGCGTTTTTGATTCCGGGCCTCTTCTGCGTTGCCGGCATGACATTCGCTGTCCCGGCCGATGCGAAGGGTTGCATTAAAGGTGCGATTGTCGGCGGCATCGCCGGCCACTTCCTGGGCCATCATGGCGGAATTGGCGCCGCCGCTGGATGCGCGTATGGCCATCACCGGGCCAAGGTTTATAGCCGCGAAAATCAGTCCAATGGCCGCTTGGTCCACAACGCGGGTAGTGCGCAGCAGCAATAGCGAAAATTAGACGAGCGAAGAAATCGTCGAGTTGGCAGCAGCCGCGTCTCGCGTCGCTTCGACGGCGGGGGATCGCGGTTTGTTGCCCCGACGGCGCAATGATGAAGAATGCGATCGCCGCGAAGCTGGGGCCGGGGGTTCGCCGGCCTCGTCTGGCGTCAGTCATGCGGACGGAGAAATGAGCGGTTTTCTCGGAAGGCCGGCCGCCCATCCCCGGCAGGAGCCGGATCAAGCTCGCACGCTCGACATGCTCGCCACCCTTTTTGTGGTCGCGCTTGTGGTGGCGATGCTTTATGCCGGGCGCGAAATCTTCATTCCGATCGCGATCGCAATTCCGGTGAGTTTTGTCTTGTCGCCGCCAACGCTCGTGCTGCGGCGCTGGGGTTTTGGCCGCATCCCCTCCGTCTTGATTGTCATTCTTGCGGCGCTGATCATCGCATCCGGGGTCGGCGCCGTTTTGACGAGCCAAGTTTCCGAACTCGCCGCCGATCTGCCGAAATACCAGGCAACGGTCAGTTCCAAAATCGTCAAGTTGCGCGACGCGGTCGTTGATAACGCCGTCTTTGCAAAAGTTTCGGCCGCGCTGAAAAACGCCGGCGAAATCAATCCCAATCGCCCCGCGCCTGCGAACGCGCCGGCGCCTGCGGACCGGCGAAAGAAGCGGCTGACCGCAACTCAGGAAAACCAGGTGCCGGTTCCTGTCGAGGTTCACGAGCCGGCGTGGGGACCTTTCGCCATTGTGGAGACCCTTGCCGGAACCGCGCTTTCGTCTTTAGAGATGGCCTTCATCGTCGTCATCTTCGTCATTTTTATTCTTTTGCAACGCGAGGATTTGCGCGACCGCTTCATCAGACTTGCCGGATCGAGAGACTTGCACCGCACGACCTTGGCGATGAATGACGCGGCGGCGCGGCTCAGCCGATATTTCTTGATTAAAACGCTTGTGAACGCAGCCTTCGGCATCATCGTCGCGGTTGGCCTGTATTTCATCGGCATTCCGAGCCCGATTCTTTGGGGCGTCGCCGGATTCTTGCTGCGATTCATCCCCTACTTCGGCCCGTTCATCGCCGCGGTTTTTCCGATGGCCCTGGCGGTGGCGATCGATCCGGGCTGGGGCATGGCGCTCGAAACCTTGGCCTTGTTTGTTGTTGTCGAAACCATCATCGGGCAGGCGGTCGAGCCTTGGCTCTATGGCCACAGTACGGGGATCTCGCCGGTCGCCGTCGTGATCTCGGCGGCGTTCTGGTGGTGGATGTGGGGCACTGCCGGCCTTTTATTGTCGACCCCGCTCACGGTCTGTCTTGTCGTGCTCGGGCGGCACGTGGAGCGGCTGGCTTTCCTCGATGTCATGTTCGGCGACGCGCCGCCTCTTACTCCGGCCGAAAACTTCTATCAGCGCATGCTAGCCGGGGACGCCTCGGAAGTCGTCGACCAGGCCGAACAATTCTTGAAAACCAATTCGCTCATCGTCTATTACGACGAGGTGGCGCTTCCGGCTTTGCTGATGGCGCAGGTGGATCTCGGCCGCGGCGTGCTCGACGAGCCCCGGCAAAGGCGGATCAAGGAAACGATTGAGGAGGTCATCGAGGAGCTCTCCGATCATGCGGACGAGGCCCCCGCATCGACCCCGCCGGCCGAGGCAGCGCGAACCAATGCCGTGCTGAAGTCAGCCGGCTCGCCTCAGCCGAGCGAAACGGCAAGCGTCGAGATTGCGCCGCCCGAGAGCGGCCGCGCCGAGTTCGCTCCGGGACGCGAAAGCCAAAAGCAAGTTCTCTGCATCGCGGGCCGCAGTTTTCTCGATGAAGCGGCCGCGGCTCTGCTCGCGCAGATTCTCGGAAGACACGGCATCGAAGCCAAGGTTGAGCCCGCTAGGGAACTTCGCAATGGCCAGATTCCGCGCTTCGCGCGGCTGGTGTGCCTCTCCTATCTCGATGCCGATCTGAGCCCGGCGGGAGCCCGATTCGCGGTTCGGCGTCTGCGCCGGCGCCTAGGCGAGGTCAAGATTCTCGCCGGTTTCTGGCAGAGCGGTCCTGCACAAGCGAGTGAGCTTTGCGCCGTGACGAAAGCGGATTTCTGTGCGACGAGCTTCAAGGATGCGGTCGCATTCTGTCTCCACGAAGCGGTCGAAGAGGGGAAGGCCGGAGCGGACAAGATCGACACGACACCCGCGTCGAAAACATTCGCCGGAGCGGTCGAAGGCTAAAATATTATGAAGTTCTGACTGGCGGCCAAGGCCGGCTATTTCCTTCCGCGGGCCTGCGCCGCGGCGCAGGTCTGGCAGCGATCAGCCCTGGTCCGTGTCGGCTTGATCTCGACGATTTGGCAACAAGAGTTTGGAGGCAACAATGGCGGACATTGAATGGCATCTCAAAGGCCGGAATTTTTCCCACTGCAATTGCGCATACGGTTGCCCTTGCCAGTTCAACGCCCTACCGACCCACGGCAACTGTACGGCGGTTGTCGGGATTATGGTCGACGAGGGCCGCCACGGCGACACCAAGCTCGACGGGCTGAATTTCGCCGGCGTGTTTGCCTGGCCTGGCCCGATCCACGAGGGCCGCGGCGAAGCGGTCCCCATCATCGATGAGCGCGCGGGCCCCGCGCAGCGCGAGGCCATTTTGCGCATCATGAGCGGGCAGGATACCGAACCTGGCGCGACATTCTTTCAGGTCTACGGATCGATGCTTGAAAAGGTTCACGATCCGGTCTTCGCCAAGATCGACCTCGACATCGATGTGGACGCGCGCACGGCGCGTTTTATCGTTCCGGGCGTCGTGGAAGCGCGCGGAGAGCCGATCGTAAATCCGGTGACGAAGAAACAGCACCGCGCGCGTTTCAACATGCCGAACGGCTTCGAGTTTACCTCGGCCGAGGTCGGGCGCGGCTGGGCGAAGACGGTGGGTGCCATCAAGCTCAATCTTGCGGATTCGCACGCGCATTTCGCCGAGCTGAATATCACCGGAACCGGCGTCATACGCTGACGACCCATGACCGAGACGCTTCTCGAGGTTTTACTCCGGCGCGACCGCATCATTGTCGCGGTTGCGCTCGCCGCGCTGATTGCGCTCGCATGGACTTATTTGCTGTGGCTTGCCGCAGACATGGAAATGGGCGAGATGGATATGGCCGGGTTCCGGATGATTCCCGCCGGTACCGGCCTCATGATGCCCGCGTCCACTCCGTGGAAAGCCGTCGAATTCGCATACGTCTTCGCCATGTGGGCGGTGATGATGGCCGGCATGATGACCCCGTCCGCCGCGCCGATGATTCTGATTTACGCGCGCGTCGGCCGGCAAGCATCGGCGCAAGGTAAACCGTTTGCGGCCACCGGCTGGTTCGCAACCGGGTATCTACTGACATGGGCCGGTTTCGCGCTCGTCGCCACCGTGGCGCAGTGGGCGCTTGAGCGCATGGCCTTGCTCGACCCCATGATGGCGGGCACTAGCCGAGTGTTCGGGGGGATCGTTCTGATAACGGCCGGCATATACCAGTGGACGCCGCTTAAGGATACGTGTCTCGCGCAATGCCAGTCGCCGCTTCTGTTCATTCATCGGCACGGCGGGTTCCATCGCGATCCGTCGGCCTCATTGGCGCTCGGCCTGCACCATGGCGCTCACTGCGTCGGCTGCTGTTGGGCGTTGATGGCGCTGTTGTTTGTCGGCGGCGTGATGAATGTGCTGTGGATCGCCGCGATCTCTGCCTTCGTGCTCATTGAAAAGATTGTGCCGGCCGGTCGCCTGATCTCCCGCATCGCGGGAATTGGCTTCGTCGCGGCCGGCGCCTGGCTTGTTGCTCAATACAGTTGAATTGGATTCCGATGCGTGACGCGCTCGGAGCGATTCGCGATCCGATGAGTGCGGGTTCGACTCCCCGCCGCCCTCACGCCGCGGCGCAGCTCCGGCAGCGGCCAGCCACTTCCATGACCTGCGCGCGGGGCGAGAATTTGGCCTGGCGGGCAAGCTCGGCCAGACTGCCGCGCATCGCCGCCGACGTCGCTTCGACGACTTCGCCACAAACCTCGCAAATGAGAAACACGATCGGCTCCTGGGCGGCGTGACCGTGGCCGCAGGCGAGATAGGCATTGCGCGACGCGAGCCTGTGGATGAGGCTATTTTCGAGCAAAAAATCGAGCGCCCGGTAGATCGAAATGGGCGCCGGACGCTTGCCGGTCGCCCGCGCCACCCTGTCGATCATCTCATAGGCGCCGAGCGGGCGGCCTTCGCGGGCTAGAATTTCGAGTATACGCCGCCTTCCGGGGGTTAGGCTTATTTTGTCGCGGCGGCAGAGCGCCAGCGCTACGGCGAGCGGCCCCTCGGCGCCGGGACCCTCCAGCTCACCCGCCTCGGCAAGCTTTTCGCGGCGTGTTTCACGTGAAACATTCATACTCACATCCATATCCCAATTGGGCATTAAAGCGATCTTTAAGCGCCAAACTCCGGTTTGGTTTCATCTTTCCGCTGCGCCGTTGTAGCATGTTGACGCAACAATTCGCCGGGCCGCCTTTTTTTTGCGATCCCCATGGAGGACATATGAATGACCCTTAAAACGCGCAATGCCATCGTGACCGGCTCGACCAGCGGCATTGGTCTTGCGATCGCCCGCGCGCTCGCCAAGGAAGGCGCCAACGTGATGATCAATGGTTTCGGCGGCGCCGCGGCGATCGAAGCCGAACGGGCCGCAATCGTGAACGAGTTCGGCGTCAAGGCAATCTACTCCAGCGCCGACATGACCAAGCCGGACCAGATCCACGCCATGGTGAACGAAGCCGAGGCGAAGCTCGGCTCGGTCGATATTCTCGTCAACAACGCCGGAGTTCAGCATGTCGCGCCGATCGAGGAATTTCCGCGCGAAAACTGGGACATGATCATTGCCATCAATCTCTCCGCCGCGTTCCATGCAATGGCGGCCGCGATCCCCGGCATGAAGGCGCGCAAATGGGGCCGTATTCTCAGCACCGCCTCGGCCCATTCGCTCGTTGCCTCGCCATTTAAGTCCGCCTATGTGACGGCCAAACATGGCCTTGCCGGACTGACCAAAACGGCGGCGCTTGAACTCGCGACCTTCGGCGTCACGGTCAACTGCGTCTCGCCGGGCTACGTCTGGACGCCGCTCGTCGAAAAGCAGATCCCGGACACGATGGCAGCGCGTAACATGACGCGCGAACAGGTCGTCCACGATGTGATTTTGCTCGCCCAGCCGACCAAGCAATTCGTGACCGTCGATGAGGTTGCCGCGCTCTTTGTGTTTCTCTGTTCCGATGCGGCGGCGCAGATCACCGGCGCCAATTACTCGATCGATGGCGGCTGGACCGCCGAGTGAACTCCGCAAAGGATTTGGGATGACGGATGCGAACGATCCGATTGATTGGACGGGCGAGAAGAAGGTCAGCCTCGCTTATCGATGAGTTGCTCAATAGGGGTACGGGATCGCAGTGGCTATTATGCAACAGCGGTTGGGTTTTCGCTGTTGGAAACCTTGCCGGGACTTGCCCGAGCGTCACTCCAAGCCTCCATTGCAGCAGGAACTGGAGAATGGGGGCAAACTCGCATGTTCGGCCGCACCGGCCTGCAACTGCGCGCGCAATCTTCCGCTCGCCGACGCCAGGGCGGGAGTTTCATTGCCGGGTTCCTAATGCTTGGGGCTTTCTCGGCGCCCACGGGGGCGGCGCGCGCCGCCGATCTTCCGTCCAAAACGCAAGCCCCGGTTTTTGAGCCGCCGCCGCCCAGCGAATTCAGCTGGACAGGCTTTTATGTCGGCGTCAACGTTGGTGGCGGGTTTGATCACTTTGGTTTTCCCTACGCGATCGCCGTGCCCTTGCCCGGATTCATTCAAGGCACAAGCGGCATCAGCGCGGGTGGACCGATCGGCGGCATCCAGGCCGGATTTAATTACGAGCTACCGTTCTTCCACATCGTCGCCGGGATTGAAATCGACAATAGCGCCTCCGCCATAAGAGGCCAGACCACAGTTAATGGAACGCTCTTTTCCGGTGCGCCAGCGGCCGCCATTTTCGGCTCCAAATTCGAGGATTTCGGCACGGCGCGGCTTCGCCTCGGCTATGCATGGGGCCGCCTCAT
>JBOHJU010000078.1:0-9955 GCA_050728755.1 Methylocella sp. | reverse complement strand
GCGCCGCGCGGCCTTGCCATTCCTGGGATTTCCAACATTATCGCCGTTGCCTCGGGCAAGGGAGGGGTCGGCAAGTCCACGACCTGCGTCAACCTTGCGCTGGGTCTTGCCGGCCTCGGCTGGCGGACGGGCGTCCTCGATGCCGACATCTACGGTCCGTCGGTTCCGCGTCTTCTAGGCCTCAAGGGAAAGCCTGAGTCCGAGGGCCGTTCCATCCGGCCGCTCGTAGCTTTTGGCGTCAAAACCATGTCCATCGGCTTCCTTGTTAATGAAGAAGAGGCGATGATATGGCGCGGCCCGATGGTGGTGTCGGCGATCCAGCAATTGCTGCGCGATGTTTTGTGGGGCGAGCTCGATTGCCTAGTTGTGGATATGCCGCCCGGCACCGGCGACGCACAACTGAGCTTGGCGCAAAACGTGCCCTTGGCCGGCGCGGTTATCGTGTCGACCCCTCAGGATCTCGCTCTTGTCGATGCGCGCCGCGGCATCGTTATGTTCCGGAAGGTCTTGGTGCCGGTGTTGGGCATTGTCGAAAACATGAGCTATTTTATTTGCCCGCATTGCGGCGGCCGTTCGGATATATTCGCGCATGGCGGCGCGCGCGTTGAGGCCGAAAAATTCGGTGTACCCTTTCTCGGCGAGGTGCCGCTTGATATCGGCATCCGCGAACAATCCGATTCGGGTCGTCCCGTCACAGCCGTCGATCCCCACAGCGCGCCCGCCAAGGTCTATCGCGCCATTGCCGCGCAGGTAAAGGCGACGCTCGAAAAGGGCCGCGCCCGCGCCGCGCCAAGGATCACAATCGAATGATTTTTGGCCCCAGCCCCTGGACGCTACGTTTTACTGCGAGATGAATGGTGGATTACTTGTCCGGCGTTACTTTCTTCAAGACCGCGGCGCCTAGCTCCTTCGCATGCTCCTCCATCGCGGCGAGCTGCTTCTTCACATATTCGGAATGATGGGCGACAATTTCCTGCGGGTTCTTCGCTTGAATAAGCTTCTGGGCGTGATCGAACGCTGCCTTCACATTCGCTTCGGTGAAGCTCAGCGCCTTTGCGCGGGCGTCCTTGGCGCTCGATTGCAGCGCGGTTGCAGTGCCTTCCGCCTGCGCGGTTGCCTTGTGCGCGGCCGCGATGAAACTTTCGAAGGCTTTGCGGGCCTCCTCGACGCTCTTCGCGGTCAAATCACGGATTTCGGCGGGGATTTCGTAGGGGATTTTGGCCATAACCTGCATTCTTGGTTTGAATCAGAGGCTCCTTAGAAACGGACGAAATTGCCCGCCGATCCGACGAACCGTCTTCCTGTTAGGGCCTTTATAGATTAGCGATTGCGAGGCGACAACAGTGCAACTATGTCTCAACGCCACGATCTTAAAGCGACAGCTGGAGCCCGCGCCTGGCAACAGCGATCCTCGCACATGAACGAGACCGGCACGACCAAGGCCGGCGCTGGCGTCGCAAAGGCGCGCGCGGCAACCGCCAAGCCAATGCACAATCGCCAGCCGGCCGAAACCAAACTCGGCGAACTCAAGCGCCGCCTGCTCGAAATCAGCGATCTTGCGGCGGCAGGCGCCGTGCTCGGCTGGGACCAGGCCACCTATATGCCGAGGGGCGGAGCACACGCCCGGGCGCGCCAGGGCGCAACGCTCAGCAGGCTTGCGCATGAGAAATCCGTCGATCCGGCGCTAGGCAAACTGCTCGACGCACTCGCGCCATATGCCGGTGGTCTGCCTTATGATTCCGATGCGGCGAGCCTGATCCGTGTAGCCCGGCGCGACTTCGAGAAGGCGATCAAGCTACCAAGCGCCTATGTCGCCCGGGCGAGCGCGCTTGCCTCCGCCTCTTATGACGCCTGGACGCGGGCGCGGCCGGAAAACGACTTTGTGGGGATGCTTTCGTTCCTAGAACAGGCGGTCGATCTTAGCCGCGAATTCGCTGGCTATTTTGCGCCCTACAAACATATTGCCGATCCATTGATCGATGCCGCCGAGGAAGGCATGACGGCAGAATTGGTCCGCTCGCTCTTTGCCGGGCTCAGGCGTGAATTGGTCCCGATCGTGCGCGCCATTTCCGATCAGGCCGTTCCCGGCGACGACTGCCTGCGTGGTTCTTTCAGCGAGCGAGCGCAGCTGGATTTCAGCATTTCGGTGGTCAAGCAATTCGGCTACGACACCGGTCGCGGCCGGCTCGACAAGACCCATCATCCTTTTTGCACGAAGTTCTCGGCCGGAGACGTCCGGATCACCACCCGCGTGGACGAAAAACATTTCGGCGACGCGCTGTTTTCAACCATGCACGAGTGTGGCCATGCGCTTTACGAGCAAGGTGTCGCCGCCGCTTTGGAGGGCACGCCGCTTGGAATGGGAACCTCGGCGGGCGTGCACGAGAGCCAGTCGCGGCTTTGGGAAAACGTGGTCGGCCGCGGCCGCCCGTTCTGGGAGCATTTTTACCCGGTTCTGCGGGATAATTTTCCAGACCAATTCCGCCACATTGGGTTCGAGGCCTTTTACCGCGCGATCAACAAGGTGCAATGCTCTTTGATTCGCACGGACGCCGACGAGGTCACCTATAACCTCCATATCATGATGCGTTTTGACCTGGAGCTGGAATTGCTCGAAGGCCGTCTGCGCGTCAAGGATCTGCCGCAGGCTTGGCGCGCGCGCATGCAGAGCGATCTCGGTGTTGCTCCGGGCGACGACCGCGACGGCTGTCTGCAAGACGTGCATTGGTACGCCGGCACGGTCGGCGGCGGATTTCAGAGCTACACCATAGGCAATATTCTCAGCGCCCAGTTCTATGCCGCCGCCGTCAAAGCCCGCCCCACTATTCCGCTTGAGACCGCAAAGGGGGAGTTTGGGATGCTTCACGGCTGGTTGCGCGCGCAGGTCTACCAGCATGGGCGCAAGTTCGAGCCGGATAAGCTCGTCATGCGGGCGACCGGCGGCCCGATGAGCACCGCGCCCTACCTCGCTTATCTTCGTGCGAAATATGGCGAGCTTTACGGTTTGGATTTGGCTCCCTGAGCAGGACTCGAACCTGCGACCGATCGATTAACAGTCGATTGCTCTACCAGCTGAGCTATCAGGGATCGCGGATTTTCGGACGCGGATATAAGCGGATATAACAAGCCCGAACCGCCTTTGCAAAGACCTAACAGCCACGGATCCGCCCGCGCTGGCCGCAATCCGCGCCTTGCGGTAGAACCCTATCCTTTGTATAGGCGGGAGCCCGCCGGGTAGTTGCTGCAGAGGCCTCGTGGCGGAATGGTTACGCAGAGGACTGCAAATCCTTCCATCCCGGTTCGATTCCGGGCGAGGCCTCCAACCCCGTGCCAGCACGGCCGTGCGGCTAGCTGCGAGCGGCACCTTGATCCCTGGCGGGGCAAAGGGTCTTGCTAATGGCTGTAGGCGCTAAACCTTGCCAAAAAGGCCAAACGAAGCCAATCTGAGCCTCCAGTCCCGGATCATCTGGGGCTATCGGACGCACCGCTCTCCGGGAGGGCGTCATGTGGGGAGGCGATCGTGAACGAGGCCGAGACCAACGTCCGGGCGGCCCGTACCGATGCCTGGCCGAGTCTGCCGCTGGACGAATGGCGGGACACCTGCGCCACGCTTCATCTCTGGACGCAGGTGGTCGGCAAAATCCGCCTCGCCCTCGCGCCGCCGGTCAATCACTGGTGGCAAGTGCCGCTCTACGTCACCTGCCGCGGGCTGACGACCTCGCCGATCCCGTATGGCGCGCGCAACTTCCAGATCGACTTCGACTTTATCGATCATCGTTTGACGATCCAAACCAGCGACGGGGCGACCGAGTCGTTCCTACTGCAACCGCGCAGCGTCGCTGAGTTCCACGCCGAGGTCATGGGCCGCATGCGCTCGCTAGGTCTCACGGTCCAAATTTGGGCAATAATATACTTGACACAGTAGGCCGCTTTAAGCCCTTCCCGCGTACATGTATTCAGAATCATCAAACATCACAGCCTTAACGACTACCACCGCCGGCTCTATGACATAAACGACACGCACTGTCGGCATTCCAATAGACCTAGCTCCTTCAAAGACGAGAGACCGCACAAGTCCGCTCTCGCTAATCGCAGGACCGGCGCTAAAAGGGTCACGGGCTAGCGCCCATGTGACTGCTTCCCACGCCTCCTCTGTTCGCGGCCACCGTAAATACGCCGCGTTAACGTCCTTCTCAACGGTCCGCTCTTCTCGGACATCGCGCACTTTAATTGAGGTCGAGTTTGGTGGCTGTTTTCTTTGCCCACTCCAATTCGTCATCTTTCGGTGCGCGAATCCGAACCGCAAGGCTAGCCGCCATCGGAATAACCTCTCCTAGGCTAGCAATTTGCCAAGCGTAGTCGTGTGATTTGGTGCTGATACTTTGAGCGGTTTCGTAGGTCGCGATATGCTCGATCCACCAGTCAATGATTGCCATTTCGGAGAGCGTGAAAGGCTGCATATCTGGCTTTGCTAGAGCGGTCAGGCGCTCTAGCTCTCCCTGACGCGCGACGCGGATTGCACCATCTTGTTCCAGTTCCTTCCGAATTGGCATGATAGCCTTGGGAACTGGACCAAATTGCTGACGAGTATACGTCGCGCCCGTGATCGACGTGCCTGTATGAGCAAAGGCTTCCGTATCTGAGAACCACAGAACTTTGTTGAGCTTGACCGCGCCGAACCAGTCGCGCTTACCCGCGCGCCAAATGACGTAGTGAACAAGTCGTTTGAATTTATCGCGATTGAACGCCATCGGCCGCCTGCTACTCATAGGCCATAGCAGCGAATCCATAGTCAGCTGCTGGTTAACGTCGGCCTTCGCTTGCCCTTGTCGCGTTTTTCGTACCGGCGCTGTTCGTCTCTCACTTGCTTGGGCGTAACCTTTAGCAGCGCGCGCGTGAGAGTGCGGAATTTCGCCATTGGAGTGCTGCCGCTTGCCCCGGTTTTGCCTTCGCTGCCCTCAAATGGTCGCTCTGGTTTCATTGTCGGTCAGCCCTTTGTAAGTGAGACGGATGCCGTTCACCCACGATAACACGGCCGCGAAGCGCCCGTAATCATTGTTAGCGCGCTCGTTGAAACGAAACACCTGTTCATCGAGATAGCGGAATAGGTGGAACGGCTCTACGCTCACATATGTTCCCTTCAAGCCGCGTTTCAAAAGGCTCCAGAAATTTTCCAGGCCGTTCGTGTGGACCTGCCCACGGACATATTCGACAGCGTGATCAACGATCTCGTGCTTGTAGTCGCCGCTGAGGCCATGATAGCCGCCGGCTGTATCGGTATAGAGGGTTGAGCCAGGCGCGACGACCGCGCGGACTTCTGCATGCAAAACGGCCTTACGGGAACTCTTAATGACGCGAGCCCTGACGCGGCTCCGGGCTTCGCCACCGGAGCGCTCCATGATACCCATGACGATCGCCTTGCCAGCTCCGCCAGTTCCTTTGACCGCGGCTTTCCGCCGAGACTTGTGCATGTTCTTGGAAAGGCCTCCCACGAAGGTTTCATCGGCTTCAACATGGCCTTCGGCTCTGATGAGCGAGCCAGCCTGCATGGCAAGGCGGATGCGGTGTAGCATGAACCAAGCCGTTTTTTGCGTCACGCCGATCGCGCGATGCACTTCATAGGAACTCACGCCATTCTTACAGTTGGCGACCATCCAAATAGTGGCGAACCACTTATCCAACGGGAGCGGGCTATCCTCGAAAATCGAGCCAGCCTTGGCCGTGAACTGACGCTTTGGGTGAACCTCTTTGCATTCCCACACACGCCGCGTCTTGATGAATCGCACATCGACACGTCCGCACGTCGGGCAATGCACGCCGTTCGGCCAACGAAGGCCGACCATAGTATTTAGGGTCACGTCCGGGTCCGAAAAGTAGCGGACGGCTTCGATGAGGGTTTGGGGCTCGGTACTCATGACAGAGACAATGGCACGTCTCGGTCACTGTGTCAAGTATATTAGCGCCCAAATTTGGACCACGCCGGTCGAGGTCGCCAATCCTATCCCGTTCGAGCAGGACCGCGTGCACGACGCCTACGATCGGGATCATGTGCACCGATTCTGGCGGGTACTCGTGCAGTCCGATCGGATCTTCACCTTGTTTCGGGCCCGCTTTACCGGCAAGGTAAGCCCGGTACATTTCTTCTGGGGGAGCTTCGACCTGGCGGTGACCCGTTTTTCCGGGCGCGCCGCGCCACCGCATCCAGGCGCACCCGGCATCGCCGACAAGGTGACGCGCGAAGCCTACTGCGACGAGGTGAGCAGCTGCGGGTTCTGGCGGGGCGGCGCCGGGATGGCGAAACCCATTTTCTATTCATATGCCTATCCGCGGCCCGCGGGCTTCGCCGAGGCGCCGGTTCGGCCCGGCGCGGCGATCTACAGCCGCGAACTGGGAGAATTCATTTTGCCCTACAACGACGTCCGCCAGGCAGCGTCCCCGGATGCGATGCTCCTCGGGTTCCTTCAGAGCACCTACGAAGCGGCCGCGAACCTCGGGCGCTGGGATCGTGCCAACCTGGAGCGCTCGGTGTCCGCATAGTCGGCGTCGAGGGGCGCCGCGCGGCTTCTCCTTCGGTCATTACCGGATCCGGCGCAGATGGGCTTCCGGATTTTCCGCGTCATTAACGAGGATTGTGTGATCCCAGCTTGGAAATCCTCACCTATGCGCTGGAGCGCGCGCTCGAGCACAGGGACAGCCTCGGCAATAGATGGCGAAGCGGCTCGGCGGGTCAGCGAGTTCAACCGCTCGGCCTTCCTCGTGTCTCCGGCATCAGTGCAACAACAAAAATGAGCCCCGCGACAGCCATGCCGGCAAGAAAAAGGAATGCGCCGCCGCCGCCGGAATAATCGGCGATGAAACCGGTCAGCGTGGTGCTAAAGGAAGCGCCAATGCCCACGGCGGCGCCAACCACACCTTGGGCAAAATTGAAATGGCCGCTCCCGCGGGTTACATCTGCGGTCACGAGTGGAATTAATACGCCAAGCGTCGCGGCGGAAATGCCGTCAAGCAATTGCGCTGCGACAACCACGTACGGATCGGTCGTCGTCGCAAATATAGCGCAGCGGACCGACAGGGCAGCAAAACAAAGCACAAGCAAAGGACGGCGGCCCCAATTCTGTGCCTGGCGTCCGACCCAAGGCGCGATTGCCGCGACGACGAGCTGTGGTGCGAGAATGCAGAACGAAAGGATCACTGTTGCCGTCTCGGGAACCCGCTTTTCCAAGAGACCCGCCATAGCCGGCAGCACAGCGGCATTGGCAAACTGAAATGAGATGGCTGCTCCGGCGAAGATCAGGAGTGCGCGGTTGCGCGTCAGCTCACGCAAAGCATAGGAGGATACGCTACGCTCGCTTGCCTCTACTCCGCCGCGCGCGAGATTTGGATCGATGTCTTGGGATCGGATTTGAAACAGCGCAATGAGAGCGGGAACGCCGAGCGCAGCGGTGAGAAAGAAGATTGCTCTGTTCGAGAAGTAGTAGCCAAAACCTCCCATTGCGCCGGCCGCGATTGCGTTTCCCAGTGAAAGGAAGCACGCATTTCGTCCCAGTCTTTCACTCAAGAGATCATGGCCGACAAGCCCGAGGCTGATTGCCGCAAGTGCCGGCCCGAGCAGGCAGCTCGCAATCGCATGCAGCACCTTCGCGACAATCACCACGCCGAAGGCCGGCCACAAGGCGAGCAACAGAGCACTTCCGCTTATGCAGGTGACGGCGAAGGCAACAAGGAAGCGCTTGGCGGGGACGCGATCAATCAGCGCGCCGGCAGGAATTTGGAGCACGAACGCGGCTAGCGTTCCGATCGTGAGGACCACGCCGATGTCGAGTTGTGTCCAAGCGACCGAAGTCAGGTAGGCGGCGACAAACGGGCCCCAACCGGTTTGGATGTCCGCCACGAAGAAGGCAAACCAATCGAGGCCGCGAAGGCTTTGACTTGAGGCTCTTGCCTTTGCGCCCAATGACTTGGCGCAATCCTCCCGCTCCATCGCCCTTAGCGTGAGCTTCCTCAATCGATGGCGGCGGTGCGCAGCCGAAGCGCATTGCCGATCACGCTGACCGAGGACAGCGACATCGCGGCGGCCCCGATGACCGGCGACAGAAGAATGCCAAAGGCCGGGTAAAGAACACCGGCGGCGATCGGGACTCCGGCGGCATTGTAAATAAACGCGAAGAAGAGATTCTGCCGGATGTTGCGCATCGTCGCCTCGGATAGGCGGCGCGCGCGCGCAATCCCCCGCAGGTCGCCCTTAAGAAGCGTGACGCCCGCGCTCTCGATCGCGACATCGGTGCCTGTCCCCATGGCGATGCCGACGTCGGCCGCGGCAAGCGAAGGGGCGTCGTTGACGCCATCGCCGGCCATCGCAACGATACGGCCGTTCGCGCGTAACTCCTCGACCACGGCGCTCTTGTTGGCGGGCAAAACGCCAGCCGTGACATCCTCGATGCCGAGTTTTCGCGCGACCGCCTCGGCGGTAGTTTTGTTGTCGCCGGTGAGCATCAACACGCGCACGCCTTCGTCTCGGAGCGCCTTGATCGCGCCAAGCGCCGTCTCCTTCACCGGATCGGCGATCGCCAGCAGCCCGGCGGCCTTGCCGTCAAGCCCCATGAAGATGACGGTTGCGCCGCCTTTCCGCAATTCGTCCGCGCCCTCTGCGAGGTCCGCCGTCGCGATGCCGCTCGCATCGAGAAAACCGGCGTTGCCGATCGTAAGCGTATGCCCATCGACCGTGCCCAAAACCCCTTTTCCGGCGGGCGCGTCGAAGCCGGATGGCTCGGACAATTCGAGCTTGCGTTCCTTTGCCGCATCGACGATCGCGGCCGCGAGCGGATGCTCGCTCGCCCGTTCGAGGCTTGCCGCAAGCCGCAAAAATTCGTCGTCGCCGAGACCGCCAAGGGTCCGCACCGTCGTGACCTTCGGCTTGCCTTCGGTGAGGGTGCCGGTCTTGTCGACGACGAGCGTGTCGATCTTTTCCATGCGCTCCAATGCTTCCGCATTCTTGATGAGCACGCCAGATTGCGCACCCCGTCCGACGCCAACCATGATCGACATCGGCGTCGCGAGGCCAAGCGCGCAGGGGCAAGCGATAATCAGGACCGAGACGGCGGCGACGAGCCCGTACGCGAAACGCGGCTCCGGGCCGAGGATCGCCCAGGCCACGAAGGCGGCAAGCGCCGTAGCGATCACCAAAGGCACGAACCAGGCGGCGACCTGATCGGCAAGGCGCTGGACCGGCGCGCGGCTCCGTTGCGCCTTCGCGACCAGCTGCACGATCTGGGAGAGCAGCGTCTCGGCGCCGACCTTTTCCGCGCGCATGATGATCGAGCCCGTTTGATTGAGCGTGCCCCCGATGACCTTTTCGCCCGCGTCCTTGCCGACCGGCATGGATTCGCCGGTGACAAGCGACTCGTCGATTGCCGTGCGGCCTTCGAGAATCGTTCCATCAACCGGCACTTTTTCGCCCGGCCGCACGCGCAAACGGTCCCCAACGGCGATCGCATCGAGCGGCACTTCCTCGTCGGTGTTATCGCCGCGAAGACGCCGCGCGGTCTTTGGCGCGAGGCCGAGAAGCGCCTTGATCGCGTTGGAGGTTTGTTCACGCGCCCGGAGCTCCAGCACCTGTCCGAGTAGCACGAGAACGGTGATGACCGCGGCGGCCTCGAAGTAGATCGCGACCGAGCCGTCCGCGCCCCGGAACGCTTGCGGAAACAGACCCGGCGCCAATGTCGCGACGACACTGTAGAGCCAGGCGACGCCGGTGCCCATGGCGATCAGCGTGAACATGTTGAGATTACGGGTGACGAGCGATTTCGCGCCGCGTTCGAAGAACGGCCATCCCGCCCAAAGCACGACGGGCGTGGCGAGGACGAATTGCACCCAGTTCGATATGTTCTGCGAGATCAACATGTGAAGGTTGAAGAGGTGTCCGCCCATCTCCAAAGCCACCACCGGCAGGCTAAGA
>JBOHJU010000077.1:0-9993 GCA_050728755.1 Methylocella sp. | reverse complement strand
CTTTTTCAAGAGGCTCGCCGCGGTCCGGTGCGCCTTCAGATGGGGGGCGTCGATCATAATGCGCTCTGGCTTTGGCCGTTCGCTGGCGAATGCCGCGAAAATCCGGTCAACCACGCCGAGCCTGCTCCAGCGGATAAAGCGGTTGTAAAGCGTCTTGTGCGGGCCATAACCGCGCGGTGCATCCTTCCATGGCAGACCCTTGCGGATCACATAGACGATGCCGCTAACAACCCGCCGGTCGTCGACTCGCGGCACGCCGTGAGCCAACGGAAAAGAAGGCGAAATCCGCGCCATCTGGCGCTCGCTCAGCAGGAACAGACGACTCATCTCAAGCCTCCTTCAGAGACTTTGAATCACGCTTCAGTTAATAGGGCCTGACCCTAGCAAAGGTGTCTTGGGTTAA
Source organism: Methylocella sp. (assembly GCA_050728755.1). GTDB lineage: Bacteria > Pseudomonadota > Alphaproteobacteria > Rhizobiales > Beijerinckiaceae > Methylocapsa. The sequence goes on along the minus strand of JBOHJU010000077.1, from coordinate 9,590 downwards.
TTCTTTTGCCGGATAATTTTTCTATTGTCGTTCGGTTGCTATATACAGCATTGCCATGTCCGCTCCCGGCTGGGTGCGCGTTTGGGGTTTTTGTCTCGCATGGCTTCAAAAAAAGTCGCCTTGATCACCGGCATCACCGGGCAGGATGGCGCTCTACTCGCCGAACTTCTTCTTTCAAAAGACTATATCGTCCATGGCGTGAAGCGGCGATCGTCGTTGATCAACACCGAACGGGTCGATCATTTATATCGTGACCCGCATGAAGCCGGCGTTAATTTTTTCTTGCATTATGGCGACCTCACGGATTCGACGAACCTCATTCGCATCGTTCAGGAGGTTCAGCCTGACGAAATCTATAATCTTGCCGCGCAAAGCCACGTTCAGGTGAGTTTCGAGACTCCGGAATATACCGCGAATGCTGACGCGCTTGGCACACTTCGCCTTCTTGAGGCGATCCGCATCTTGCGCCTTTGTCAAAAAACCCGGTTCTATCAGGCGTCGACATCGGAGCTGTACGGGAAGGCGCAGGCTGTTCCGCAAAACGAGGCGACGCCATTTTATCCGCGCTCGCCTTACGCCGCCGCAAAGCTCTATGCATACTGGATCACAGTCAATTATCGCGAAGCCTACGGGGTGCATGCGTCGAACGGAATCTTGTTCAATCATGAAGGCCCTACCAGGGCCGAGACCTTTGTGACACGGAAAGTGACCCGCGCGGTCGCGGCAATCCATTTGGGTTTTCAGGACAAGCTCTTTTTGGGCAACCTCGATGCCACGCGCGATTGGGGCCACGCGCGGGATTATGTCGATGGCATGTGGCGCATTCTGCAACAGCCCGAACCGGACGATTATGTATTGGCGACGGGAGATGCCCATAGCGTGCGCGAATTCGTCGAGCGCGCCTTCGCCGAAATTGGCATTACGATCGGCTGGAGGGGATCCGGAGCCGACGAACAAGGTTTCGATATAAATGGCGGCCGGATTCTTGTCGAGATCGATCCGCGTTACTTGCGTCCGACCGAGGTCGATCATCTTCTCGGCGATCCGGGGAAGGCGTTCAGAAAACTCGCCTGGAAGCACACGGTTACGTTCGCTCGGCTGGTGTCTGAAATGGTCGCGAGCGACTTGGCCGCGATGAAGAAACGCGGCCGGATCTGAGGGATATTTCATGCCTAACCTCTCGGCCAATGCCGGGACAAAGCGGCGAATCTGGGTCGCTGGCCATCGCGGCATGGCCGGCTCGGCTATCCTGCGCCGCCTCGCCAAGGAAGACGTGGAAATCCTGACCGTGGATCGCCTAAATGTCGATCTGCGCGAGCAGCAAGCCGTCCGGCAATGGGTGGCCCACGCCAAGCCAGATGTTGTCATCCTCGCCGCCGCCAAGGTTGGCGGAATTCTCGCCAACGATACCTATCCGGCCGATTTTTTGTTCGATAATCTCGCAATCGAGACAAATGTCATCCAGGCCGCGCATCTGGCCAATGTCGAGCGACTGGTCTTTCTTGGATCGTCCTGCATTTATCCGAAATTCGCACCGCAGCCGATCAAGGAAGAAGCGCTGTTGACAGGTCCACTCGAGCCGACCAACGAAGGGTACGCGATTGCGAAAATCGCCGGCATCAAGATGTGTCAGGCGTATCGGCGCCAATATGGCCGGCACTATATCTCGGTCATGCCAAGCAACCTCTATGGCCAAAACGACAATTTCGATCTCTCGACGAGCCATGTCCTGCCCGCCCTTGTCCGCAAATTTTATGAGGCGATGACCGCCGGCCAGCCAGAGGTTGCCATCTGGGGCACCGGGACGCCGTTGCGGGAGTTTCTCTATGCCGATGATCTGGCCGATGCGGTGGTGTTTCTGATGGACCGCTACGACAGTGGCGAGCCGATCAATTGCGGCACGGGTTTCGACGTAAGCATCCGCCAGCTGGCGGAGATAATCGGCCGCGCCGCCGGGTTCGAGGGAAGGCTCGTCTTCGATACCGGGAAGCCGGACGGCACGCCGCGAAAACTGCTGGATTCAAGCCGGTTGGCCGCGCTCGGCTGGCGGCCAAAAACAAGCCTCGAAGAGGGCGTTAGCGAGGTCTATCGCTGGTTTGCGCGAACCCAAGCAAGCGAACCGCCAAGCCCATGAGGGCATCGCTCACTTCAAGGCTTGATACGAACGCTTGGCCTACGAGCGCGCCATGACGCGCGGATGCCGTTGCTGTATCAACGCGGAATTAGGCCAGTTTCAATTTTCTCCGGATAAAAGCAAATCCCATGTCTGTCGCACTTGCCGTCCTCCTTGGTCTTCTCAGCCTTTGTCCCGCGATCGTGACCGTGGATGGACCTGTTATTCCTGGTCTTATTCCATTGCTACTCGCGGCCGGGCTTATTCTCGTTTCCGTCAAATTGCCGCCAGGCGAGGCCCAGCATATGGCCACGGTGGTTTCAAGGCCCTTCATCATCGTCGCCGCTTTCCCGGCGGCATTAATGATCATGCAAATGCTGCCACTGCCGTTTCTCGCAAACCCGGTTTGGACGAGTGTAAGCGCCGGCTTCCCTCATGGGGTTGCCGGAAGCGTCAGTGTTGACATCGGCGCCACGGCAATTGCTTTGGCGCGCTATCTTTCGGCTATCGGGGCGATTTTGCTAGCAGCCGCGGTCGCGATCAACCGCGAGCGGGCCGAGTCGGTTTTGCTTGGCGCGGCTGCGGCTACTGTCCTCATTTCACTTGCTGCCCTTTTGCATGATCTTTTCGATTTCAACTTCCTCGGGACACCTGACGAAGCGCTCGATTGCGCCTGTCTTGGCGTAACCCTTTCAGCCGCCTGCGCCATCGTCGTGCTTGAGCGTCACGAGACACGCTGGTACAATCCCAGCCGGACCCAGGAAAGACTTCTGCTTGCGTTGCTTGCCTGCTTGACCGCGTTCCTGATCTGCGCGGGCGCGGTTGCCGCGACAAGATCAGGTTCCTTGGCCTTTGCGGCTGCCTCGGGGTTCCTGACATTTTGCGCGGCCGTCGCGATTCGCCGCTGGACTCTCGGCCGTGTGGGCGCCGCCGCAATTGGCGTTACGGCGGCCGTCATTGCTGCTGCCTTGGTGACGGTGGCGGCGAGCGGCCAAGACCCGCGGTTCGCCTTCGTTAAAAAAGACACGGTCACCGTCGAACTTACTCAGCGCCTCCTGAGCGATGCACCTTTTTTTGGGGACGGGGCCGGCAGTTTCCGCGCCTTATTGCCAATCTATCAGGCAGGTAACTCCCGTGCCGCTGAAGCCGCTACAGCAGCGGCAAAGCTTTCAATCGAGATGGGCAAGGCGACGCTTTGGATTTCCGTCGCGGCGGCGGCGTTCGCGGTGTTCGTGCTCTTGCGCGGCGCTTCGCGGCGTCGCCGCGACTGGTGCTACGCGGCGGCGGCGGGAGCCTGCCTTGTCACGCTTATGAACCTTGCTTTCGTCAACGTTGGCCTCTCGGGCGCGGCGATCGCGATGCTGTCGGCCACCATTTTCGGACTGGGGCTCGCCCAATCGAGAGGAAGGGTTGCGTCTTAAGCGCCGCCGAGATCCGGGTCGAATTTTTAGTAAGGTTTTTTTGAAGCAAAAATATCGGCGTTAACCCAACGAATGGGCTCTTGCGGGATTGGGTTGACAGGCCAATGTAACTTCGGCTGACGCATGAGACATTTTAGAAGGCGAGATTCATGGCACACTTTTTTTTGAGGCTTTCCGGGAACTCCCTAAGAGCGGCACTGTTCGCGTCCGCAATCTTGCTTATTCCGATGCAGGGTCATGCGGATCCAAGCCGGGAGGGGCCATTCGTTGGATTGTCCGGGCGTTGGTCCGGTGCGGGTACTATCACCATGTCGAATGGCGCCACCGAACGGATTCGCTGCAAGGTGGCCTATGCGGTCAAAGCCACCGGTAAGGCGGTTGAGCAAACTCTGCGCTGCGCGAGCGACAGCTACAAGGTGGAAATCAGCAGCAATATCATAACCGAAGGCGGCTCGCTTTCCGGCTCCTGGGCCGAAACGACCCGCGGTTTGTCGGGAAACATTTCCGGCCGCGCAAACGGTGCGAACATCTTGGCCAATGTGGCTGGCGCCGGCTTCACGGCCCGTCTAGATGTGCGGACCCATGGCGACAAGCAGTTGGTCACGATAAGGCCACAAGGCGCCACCGATGTGGCAGCCGTGTCGATCACTCTGCGCAAAGGATAGGATCCGCTATTTCTCGGCCACCTGTTGCTTGTCGCGCCATGATCTTGCGCGGCGGGCAAGTCTAAACAGGAACGTCGCCGTGGGCCGCAAAATAAAGAGATCGGCGGTCAGGGCCGCGATCATCGCGAGTGCGCTCAGCCAGCCGAAGAGGCGCAGTGACGGCAGGTCGGAAAAAACCGTCACCACCAATCCGCAGGCAAGCACTACCGAAGTTAGAATGAGGGGGGGGCCGACGAGTATGGTTGCCCGTTCGACGGCGATTCCGGGGTCCTGGTCTGGCTCACTCTCCAGGCGCAAACGATTGAGAAAATGAATTGTCGCGCTCAACCCCAGTCCGAACGAAACGGTCAGCGCCACGACGCTTGCGAACTGCAGGCCCTGTCCCATCACGGCGAGCAAGGCGCCAGAGGCAACGACCGGGAAAATCCCCGGAAGGAAGCTCGCCAGCATGACAGCGAACGAACGGAAGGCGGCGCCGATGAATGCGGCGACGAACGCGAACTCGATCGTCAAGCCGCGGCTCAACTTCTCGATCATGTTTGCACTGTTTCGCGCGGCTATCACCGAAAGACCGGTCACCGAAATCCTGTAGCCAGGGTGACGAGCCCGGACCTCCGCGAGCGAATGATCCAACGCCTCGACGATGGGAAGAAGCTGGCTTGCATCGGCATCCGGTACGCGGGCAGACACGACTGCGGCGTCCTGCTTCGCCGAGATGAATCGCCGCGTCAAATATTTAGGCAACATATCGACATATTGCTTCAGGATGCTGGAACCTGGTTTGCCGGCCTTGATGAGCCACCGGCGCAATGTCTCCAGCGACCAGACGTTGCCGACGCCTTGTTGTTTCTCGAGAATCGCATGCACCTTGGCGATAACTTCGAGAGTTTCGGGCGCGTAGAGCGATGCACCTCGTGGAAATTCGATCAGGACATCAATCGGATTGGCACCGGTTAGCTTGGCGTCGAGACGGTTGCTTGCGACAACCGCTTGCTGCTTATCCGGCACTTGATCGGCGAGCCGGTACCTCGGCTCGAGGCTAGCAAAGCTGAAACCAAGCCCGGCGACGACAACAAAGCCGGCCAGACTGTAAAGCCCGGGGCGGCGGACCATGCGCGCGGCAATAAAGCCGCAAAACCGCCTCAGCAGGTCGACTCCGAAATCCGAGCGGGCGATTTGGGCGGCAACCGCGCTCTCGCCCCGCAACGATAGAACACCCAGAAGCGGCATGAGAACGAGGACAGAGACCAGCGCAATGATCGTCGCAATGAAGCCTGCCTCGCCAAAGCTTCGTATCAGGTCCGAGCTGGAAAACTGCAGGGCCACGAAAGACAGAGCCGCCGTCGCATGGGTGAGAACGCAAGCAGGCCCGACGGTCAAAATCGCATTATTCAAGGCCTCGAATTTGCTTTCGCCCGCAAGCAACCGGTCGCGCGTGGCGAAGGTAAGCTGCATGCTGTCGGAGAAGCTGATCACCATGATCAGAGGAGTCATCACATTGAGAAACATATTGAGGCGGAAATCCAGCCAGCCGAGCGCGCCGAGCGCCAATAATATGGCGATTAGCGGCGGACCCGCCGCGATAATCATGAACGAAACGCGGCGGAAAAAAAGGATCGCGATGAGGCAGCCGGCGGCGAACCCGGCCGTATTGTAGACCAACCTGTCGCGCTCGACCGCATTGCGGATCTCGAGCTGCATCACCGGAACGCCGGAAAGCTCAGCTTTCAGTCCCGCACCGGCGAGATCTTCCGCCATCGTCTTGCGGATATCGCCGACGACCTCGCTGAGCCGATTGCTCTCGACGACGGATGGATCTAGCGCGAGGACGACCAAGGTAAGTTCGCCATCGTTCGACAAAAGCTTGCCGCGGATGATCTCATTGCCCATCACGCGACGCACCAATGCATGGTAAGCGGCGCCTTCGGGCAGCTGATCTGGAAACAGCGGCGCCGGAATCGCACCGTTTTCCGGCGGTCGGCGCGCCGAGAAAATCGAGATGATGCCCCGCGTGCCGTCGATCAGCTGAAGGTCGGTGACGAGATCGCGCAGCTTCTCGACCGATTCGCGTTCGAGCAGTTTCTTTCCTTCAATGACAACGAGCACATCGAACTCGCTCGACGGAAAACGTCGCGTCACCTCCTCATATTGCTTGAATTCCGGCGTGTCCGAACGGAACAATTGGCTGAGCGAATCGTCGACCTTGAGCCTTGTGACGCCGTAACCAGCGGCAATCGCGAGCGCGACCGCAACAACGGCGACGGCGAGGGGAATGCGGAGCGAGACTAAGCCGATGCGCTCAATGCCGAGGGCGAGCGCGTGCCGCCTTTGTTTGGCGCCGGCACCAGACGATGGATTTGCTTGATCGGCTTTTCTCAGACGCAAGCTTCTCTCCGAACAGCGATCCCGCGGAGACTTTCTTAGAGCGCGTCCCGGTCAAAATGGAAACATTCGATCGATAAAGACGCAGCTCAATCTCAAAGAATTGAAGCAAGCCGGAATCGAAAAGGTCGAGCAACTCCTTTGAGGACATGCTGCAAAGGCTCGACACGACCTTGATTTACCCGAGGAGATGCAGTGCCCGCCCGACAACCACCGTGGGTGCCGCGGTTTCCGCCGCAAAAACCGCCTCTTCGCACGACCGAACCGTCATAGCGGACGAGCGCGAGAGCGGAAGAGCGATTTTTCTCATTCCGCGAAGATTAACTGGCTTGATTGAAGGCCGGTTCCGCCGCCCTGCCTCCGCCGCTCGCGGCGGCCAGCCGGTCTTGTTGCGATGGAATGGTCCTTCGGTGCGGCGACCGGTTCACATGGGCTCCCGGACGAGCGCGGCCCGGCAAAAGTCGAGCATGTGGTCGAGAGCCGGTTCCGGCTCCTGCTCATATTCCGCCATTAGGCGCGGATGACGGAAGCGAATGCAGGCGGTGCTGACAAGGCGTGCCGCGAGCGCCGCGTCTCCTGGATGAAACTCGCCTGCCGCCATGCCGTTTGCAATTATCTGTTCAAGCAACAAGGTCATACGATGGTTGTGCTCGCGCATGGCCGTCCAGTTTTCGGTCACAGCGGCTTCGATCAACTCATGCAGCTTGCGGTCCAACATGTACTGTTTGTAAAATGCCTTTTCGACCGACGCGAGCAAGTTGCGCATTCTTTGAAGGGCGCTGACCCGAGACACGGCGATTTTTCCCGCCTCGGCTTCGATCTTGCCGAGGATTTCCATGCAAACAGCCTCGTTGATTTCGGATTTCGCCCCGAAGAAGCGATAGACATTCGCCGGAGACATGCGCAGCTCGCGTGCAATATCGGCGACCGTCGTCTTTTGGAAGCCGAGTTGCCGGAAGAGCCGTTCCGCTACTTCGACAATCACGCGACGAGTATCCTTTCCCTTGGCTTCCTTTTCCGTGGGTTCTCTTTCGGTTCTCATATCCTGATCATCCCGCCGAGCATCGGCGGGATGATGACGCTCGCGCGGGTCCGGCGCTTCCCCCAAATGGGTTTGGAGGCGGATATACTTTTCCTTAATGTCGGTTAAATCGCGCATGATATTCGGTTCCCTAGATAGCTCTAGATAACTCTATCGAGCCGCAATATGCCCCCTTTTCTCGCCGCGCGCTTCCCCCAAATGGGTAAATGCGTCTGGGCATCAGTTAGTTCACGAAATTTAAGTGACGTTTGCCATCAAAACGCTAGGACAAATTGACGCATGGGCGACATCGCCGCAAGTGCCGGGGGTTGGCCGGCCCGAGCCTAACATTGGGGTGGCTTGCCTCCCGAATAGGCAAGCAATTACGGCAATTCAAGTCCGAGAGCAGCGCGAAGGCGCTTCCTGCCGGCATCCGAGCCAGCTATCCCAAAGCGCAGCCACGCCGGCCGTGCTGCAAACCGCCGCACGAGAATCCCAGCTTTCGCCAGCCGTTCGAACCAGCCTTGCGCGTCCTCGTGCCGCACGAGCCGGAACAGCGGGGTGCCGCCGGCGGCTGCGAAACCCGCCGCCGCCAACATCTTGTCGAGCGCGCGTGCGCCGGCGTGCAAGCGCGCCCGCGTCGCCGCGAGCCAGGCGGCGTCCGTCAGGGCCTTACCTCCTATGGCGATGGCCGCGCCGGAGACCGGCCATGGACCCAACGCGGCGCGGAGTTTTTCCGCCACGGGTTTTGCCGCGATCGCGAACCCAAGGCGAAGCCCCGGCAAGCCATAGGTCTTGCCGAAGGAGCGCAACACGATGACGCCGCTTTCGGCGGTGTCCGGGACGGCGCTGGCGCCGGGCTCAAGCAAATCGATGAAGGCTTCGTCGACAAGCAGCAGGCCGCCGTGTTTGCCAAGAACCGCCGCCAATGCGCGCAGATCCGGCGCCGCGACGAGCCTACCATCCGGATTGTTGGGATTGACGACGATGGCTATATCTTTGTCTTCGAGCCCGGCGAGGTCTTCGACGACGGTCAGTTCCGCGCCGCTCGCGGCCCAGTTCCGCGCATGCTCGCAATAGGTAACCCCCAAAATTCCAACATGCCGCGCCGGGAGTAGACGGGGCAGCCAGGTGACGATCGCCTGGGTTCCAGGCGCGGCAACGGCTTCGGAATTTGCGGGTGCGCGATAAGCCGCTTTCGCCGCCGCTTCCAGCGCACGCAGGGCGTCGGGTTCCGGCAGGCGCGTAAAACTTTCCAGCGGCGGAGGGGCGAAAGGATAGGCATAAGGGTTGACGCCGGTCGAGAGATCGAGCCAGGGTTTTGGCGCCTGCGGGTAGGCCCGGCGCGCGGCAAAAAGATCGCCGCCGTGCTCGGCCGGGAGCAACTCCGGCAACGCGGGACAATCTAGAGAAGAAATCTCACGCATGGATTTGGCAGCAACGTTGAAGCTCGCGGTGCTCGCTGTCGCCATCGAGGCCTGCCTTGGCTATCCGCAAGGCTTATTTCGCACGATCGGCCATCCGGTCACTTGGACCGGCTGTTTGATAGCTCTCGGCGACCGGTGCTTGAACCACGAGGATCGATCCTTCGCCACGCGCCGCGCCCTGGGTTTTGCCGCGCTCTTCTTGCTTTTATCGATTGCCGGAGGCGGCGCCTATCTTTTCAGCGTAGGGCTCGCGGGTTTGGAACTTCCGCAACCGGCGAGCTCAGCGCTCACCGCGCTTATCGCTTCGAGTCTCATCGCGCAACGAAGTCTCGATGCCCATGTCCTTGCCGTTGCCGAAGCCCTTTCCACCGGACTGCCGGCGGGCCGGGCGGCGGCGGCAAAGATCGTCGGCCGGGACGTCGAGAGGCTTGACGAGGCTGGCGTCGCCCGCGCCGCGATCGAGAGCCTCGCCGAGAATTATTCCGACGGCGTCGTCGCGCCAGCCTTTTGGCTGGCACTCGGCGGGCTGCCTGGTGGCGTTTGCTACAAGGCCATCAACAC
>JBOHJU010000076.1:0-10005 GCA_050728755.1 Methylocella sp. | reverse complement strand
GTCGCTGAGGCGCCAGCGCCACCGCCCGCAGCCCCGGCTCCTGTCGCTGAGGCGCCAGCGCCACCGCCCGCAGCCCCGGCTCCTGTCGCTGAGGCGCCAGCGCCACCGCCCGCAGCCCCAGCTCCTGTCGCTGAGGCGCCAGCGAAACCCGCGGCGACGCCAATGGCGCCGGCCGAGGCCGGGGCGAGCACCGCCATCTTTCCGTCCGCAATTTCACCCGCGTATGCCAAAGAAAAACCGGGTGTAGCCCGCCGCAAAACGTGCCTCGACCAATATAAAACCAACAAAGCAACCAATGCCAATGGCGGCCTGAAATGGAATCCCAAAGGCGGCGGCGGTTATTGGAGGGAATGTGACGCGCACCTGAAACGGTAACGCCTGACGGCGCGGTTTCTCTTGCGGCCGGCTGGGCGACGAAGCCGCACCGCGGAATGTCGATCTAGATTTAGGCGTCGTCCGCGCCCGTGGCTCCTATTGCACGGAGCGCGAAAGCGGCCTACCACGGGCAACGCTGGTCCCGCACAATGATCGCGATGGTGGCGATCGCGATCGCCGCATGAAGAAGTGTTACAGCTCTGTCCGCTTGTCTCTCGATGGAGAATTCCAATGTTTGCTCGTCGTTGTTTTTCGCTTGTCGGTATCTTCGCAGCGTCGATCTTGTTTGGTCTCGTGCCTTTCGGACGAACCGCGGCCCAAGATATACGCCATCTATGCAGCGAAAAATACCGCGCCGCTAAGGCTGCGGGCACCTTGAACGGTGAAACATGGCCGCAATTTTATAGCAAGTGCACGGCAGAGTCCAAGGCGAACCCGCCCGCGGCCGCGGCGGCTCCGCCCCCGGCATCTGCGCCCTCCGCGCCTGTTGTCGCCGCGCCGCCGCCGGTCAATCCGCTCAAGAGAGCCGCGAAGAAACCGGCTGCACCGGCAGCGGCGGCCACAGCACCGAACACCGCCGTTTTTCCCAACGCCATCGCACCGGCCTATGCCAATGAAAAACCAGGGAAGGCTCGCATGAAAACCTGCGACGATCAATATAAGGCGAACAAAGCAACCAATTCCAATGGCGGTCTGAAATGGATCCAAAAGGGTGGCGGCTATTGGAGCGAATGCAATAAGCATCTGAAGGGCTAACGCCGCCTCGGGACCACGGATGCAGAAACACCGGGCCGGATCTATTCCGGTCCCGTGCGGCCTAGACAAAATAAGCGTAGGCCGCGCCGATTGAACCTAGCACGCCTAGCGCAAGCGCTGCATACCACGGCCAACGCTGGCCCCGCACGATGATCGCGATGGTCGAGATCGCGATTGCCACATGAAGAAGGGTTACGGCAACCGTCAAAATATGATGGCGGCTTTCGTGCCGCTCGCTGTTCGTCAGCTTTTCCTCGGCTTGACGTTCAAGCGCTTGCCCTTTGGCGAAAAGCTCCTGTTCGTCCGCGCCGTTTCTGTCTGCCTGATTTTTGAAGCCATCGGCCGCCGGCCCGGGGGTTGCCGCGGCGATGGCGTAAAGATGTTTCTTGATGCTTTTTGCCTGATAAAAATTCCATGTGTCGGTTGCTTTGTTCTGCAAGAGCACCGCGGCGTTCTTGTCGCCTATGGCATTAGCGGTTTCGAGCGTCTCGAGACTGCCGACGGTCGCGGCGATGACGGCAAGCATCGCAATCGTGATTGATACTTGGGTGAGAAAAGGATCGCCGAGAAGTGCGGCGTGCTCGGCGTGTTCGGCGTGCTCGAAATGTTCAACTGGAGATTCGGACATGAACCAACTCCTCGCGCTGGAAATGGGCTTTCTACCGTGACGCAGGTATGAGGGCAATGAAACGGCCGGGGCGAGGCCACCCGCGCGCCCGGCAAGCGCCTTGCGCTCTCCGCAAATGTCCGGCGTTTTATTGGACAGAGGAAACCGGGAAATCTATAGATCGACCGCGCGGGGGGCGCGAACGCCCGAGCCCCACAGGATAAACGGCTTGGCCGGATAAACGGCTTGGCAAGATAAGGGACTTGACAAGAAATCATGCAGGACACTCGCCGCGAAGGCGCCGGCATCGCGGATCGCTTGGCGCAATCGGCGGTGCACCGCCGTACCATGGTCGATTGTCAGATCCGGACTTTCGACGTGACCGACCAACGGCTCCTGGCGCGTATGCTGGAAGTCCCACGCGAACATTTCCTGCCCTCGGAGCTGGCGCCGTTCGCTTATTCCGACAGGGGGTTGCAACTAAAGCCCGCTGCGCCTGGCGGCGAATGGCGCACGCTCTTGCCGCCGCTTGTTCTCGCGCGCCTAATTCAAGGGGCCGGCATGGCATCAAGCGGCATTGTGCTCGATGTCGGGGCCGCGACGGGCTATACGTCGGCGCTCCTCGCCGGTCTCGCGGGGCGCGTCGTGGCGCTCGAATCGGAGCGCTCCTTATATGAAGCGTTGCGGTCCAATCTCGACGCCTTCGGCTTGGCGAAGGTTCAAACCATCCTGGCGCCGCTTGCGGAAGGCGCGCCCGAGGAAGCGCCATTCGACCTGATTTTCATCAATGGCGCGGTCGAAGGCAATCTCGAGGCGCTGTTTGCGCAACTGACGGACGGCGGGCGTCTCCTCGCCATCAAGCGCTTTCCCGGCGATCCCGCCGGGCGCGCGGGCAAAGCCGTGCGCTACGAGAAGATTGACGGCGGGAAGGGATGTCGCGTGTTGTTTGATGCCTCTGCCCCGGTCCTCGAAGCTTTCCGGCAGGACGAGCAATTCACTTTTTCTTGAGACAGAGGAACGCCGTTGCTTCCGGCGATTTCCCATGCCGCGCAAATGACGCTTTCGCCAGGTGTCACATTTTTGCGACGGACTTCGGATCGCCGTTTCCCATGCCTTCAATAAGCCGCGCGCTGGTGGGGGAGGTAGGACTCGAACCTACGAAGGCTTAGCCAGCGGATTTACAGTCCGCCCCCTTTGCCGCTCGGGACACTCCCCCAACGCCCGGGAAGGCATGCGCGCTCGCGCTTATGCGAACCGGGCTTGCCGCTGTCAACCCAAAACACCTGCTGGAAGCTTCGCCGCATCGATGCTTTGCGTTGCGCGCCGAGTGTTGCCGTGACAGGAACTTAGTTCATCCTCCAACGTTCTGGACTCCCGATTTGACGCGCGACAAATCGAAACGCTCTGGCGCGAGAACCGGCGCATCTGGCAAGCATCAAGAAGTGCCGGAGTCGCCTCCCCGCCAAACCGCCCCAGACAAAACCTGGCGCTCAAAACTTCGTCCGGCCGGCGCCGGGACCAGCGGGCTCGCGCGTGCCAAGGCGCCGATGTTCCGGCGCGCGGCCAGCGGCGTTGCGGTTCTATACGGCTTTCACACGGTGTGCGAGGCGTTGCGGGCCAAGCGGCGGAAACTCCTCGATATTTATGCCACGGAAGCCGCCGCCCGGCGGCTCGAAGGCGAAATCGCGAATGCTGGCCTTTGCCCCCACATTGTCGAGGCTGCGGATCTCGCCCACCGTCTTGGCGCGGGCGCCGTGCATCAGGGCGTCATGCTGGAAGCTCTGCCGCTGGAGCCCCTCGACCTTTCGGACATCGTATCGAAAAGCGGCATCGTGCTCGTGCTCGATCAGATCACCGATCCGCATAACGCCGGCGCGATCCTGCGCACCGCGGCGGCTTTCGGCGTCGATGCCGTGGTCGTGACGCACCGCCACGCGCCGGAAATGGCGGGCGTCGTGGCGAAAGCCGCTTCCGGCGGCCTCGAACATGTGGCGATCGCCGGCGTTGTCAATCTCGCCCGCGCGCTCGAACGATTGGGGGACAGCGGCTATCTGCGCCTCGGCCTCGATTCGGAAGCGGAGGTAAGTTTGGCAACGGCGCCTTTACGGCGGCCCATCGCGCTCGTGCTCGGCGGCGAAGGCAAGGGGCTGCGGCGCCTCAGCCGGGAAAACTGCGATTTCCTCGTGCGCCTCGATATGCCCGGCGTGATCAAGAGCCTCAATGTCTCGAACGCCTGCGCCGTGGCGCTGACGCTTCTGCACGCGGCTGCGGCGGGATAGGTTTATTCCTCGCCGCGTCCATCGTGGCTGCGCGGGAGATAGGTCCAGGGACGCCACCAGCGCGCGCGGTTTGGCAAGGTTTTGGGCACCGGATCATATCCAGAGGTGCCCCAAGGGTGGCAGCGGAGAAAACGGGCAAGCCCCATCGCGCCCCCTGCCCAAAGCCCATGCCGCGCGATCGCCTCGTCCATATAGGCCGAGCAGGTTGGCAAATGCCGGCAATGAGCCCCCGCGATTGATGACAGGGTCAGCTGATAGGCGCGGATCACAAAATGCGCGGCGAGGCGGCCGATCGTAGACAAAACTTGCATCCGGCTTGCCGGCTGGCGGCCCATAATTCTAAGCGACTGTGGCAGATATACACTGGCGAAGCTTCGCGCGACAGCTCATAATGCCCTCGATTTCGATTGGCTCAAGATTCGGGTGGCTATCTTGTCATATGCGCAACGCTTCTCGCTCGCGGGCTTCTTCGCGATCGCAGCTTCGTCCGCCAATGCCGCGGAACCCGCTCCTCAACCTCCTGCCCCGGTCGAGGGCTGGACAATTACCTTGGGGGTTGGCCCCGAGGTTTTCACGTCTTTCCCGGGAGCAAGCAGCGTTTCGATTTGGCCGACGGGCTATATTTCCTACCGGCGTCCCGGCGAGCCGGCCCCCTTCGTCTCCCCGGACGATGGATTTGGCATCGCGCTTCTCGACCTTCCTTGGATTAAGGCGGGCCCCGTCGCGCGCTTTATCTCCGAGCGCACGCTGAGCGGCGGCTTTGGCAGCATCGGCAACAACAACAACTTCTTCGGCCTGCACAATGTGGGCTTCACCGCCGAGCTTGGCGGCTTCCTGGAACTCTGGCCGACTGATTACTTTCGCGCCCGCTTCGAGGCCCGCCAGGGGGTCAGCGGCGCCGAGGGTTTCGACGCTAACATCGAACTGGATGCCGTGGAGCGATATGGTCCCTGGACGTTTTCGGCCGGACCGCGCTTCCAATTTGGCGATACTCAGTTCATGAATGCTTATTTCTCGGTCACGCCGGAGGAAGCGTTTTTGAATGGCCGCGTCTTTCCCTATCAAGCCCACGGCGGACTGACGTCGGTTGGCGGGCTCGGCGCCATCAAATATGAATTCACGCCCGCATGGAGCACGACGGTTTTTGGCGGCGTCAATCGCTATGTCAGCAGCGCGGGGGGAAGCCCAATTCCGAACCGGCTCGGTTCGCTAGATGACCTCACCGCGGGCGCCGTCGTCGCCTATACCTTCAATTGGAGTGGGTTCTGATCGCACCATTATACGGACGCGGCGGAGGCCTCCTCCCCAGCCTGAGCGCGGGCGGCGGTTTCTATCTGGTTGACGCAATCGACCGTCGCGTCGAAGGTGAGCAGGGTTGAGGCATGCCGGGCCTTGAAATCGCGCACCGGCTCGAGCATGGCGGTTTCTTCCCATTTGCCCATCGGAGGGGGGCCATTTTCCTTGAGCATGGCGCGCATCTGATCACGCAGCGCGCGCAATTCCGGTCCGGTCGAGCCGATGACATGGCGGGCCATGATCGATGCCGCCGCCTGGCCTAGCGCGCAGGCCTTCACGTCATGCGCGAAATCCACGACTTGGCCATCTTTCATCACAAGATCGACGACAACCGTCGAACCGCACAGCTTCGAATGGGCCGTTGCCGTGGCGCCCGGCGCCGCGAGTCGTCCTTGGCGCGGAATATTGGCCGCCAGATCGAGGATCCGGTGGTTATATATATCGAAAAAATTGGCTTCGCTTGACATAGAGGTCCACGTGACGGCGCCCCACGCGTACTATATAGGAAAGCAGGGTTTGGCGAACGAGATCTGGCAAATTTCCAGGCAAAACTCCCCGGACAACCGTCCGTCCGGTGCTCTTTTCATGGGGAGCAAGGCCAGGGACGCAGATTCTAATTCTAATGGAGGCGCCACATGGATGCCGTGGTTAAGTCCTTGCTTCAACGTCCGCAACCCCTACCCAGCAGTTCGCCGCTTGCCCGCCCTACGCGCGAGGAAGCCGAGGCGGCGGTGCAAGTTCTTCTGCGCTGGACCGGCGACGATCCCTCGCGCGAGGGTCTCCGCGACACGCCAAGACGAGTCGTCAAGGCTTTTGAAGAATTCTTTTCCGGCTATCGGGAAGACGCGACGAGCGCGCTCTCCCGCGTCTTCGAGGAAGTCCACGGCTATGACGATGTGGTTCTCGTCCGCGATATCCCGTTTTCGTCGCACTGCGAGCATCACATGGTGCCGTTCTTCGGCATGGCGCATGTCGCTTATTACCCATCCGAGACCGGCGTAGTTGGGCTTTCTAAGCTCGCGAGACTCGTCGATGTCTACGCCAAGCGCCTGCAAACGCAGGAGGCATTGACGGCTCAGATCGTCGGCGCGATCGACCGGCACCTGCGCCCGCGCGGCTGCGCCGTCATGCTTGAAGCCCAGCATCTGTGCATGTCCATGCGCGGCGTTCGCAAACATGGCGCGGAAACCGTCACGACGCAATTCACCGGCATCTTTCGCGACGATCCCGCTGAGCAAATCCGGTTCTTGACAATGCTGCGCGGCGGCAAATGAGCGCGCCTCGCCGTTGCCGGGAGGGCCTAGATTCCCGGGCCGCGTCCGGCCCGGGAGCTGTTGATTTTGCAACGTAACACGGCACGGGAAATTCGATTTGACATCCTTGCCCTCTCCATCGCGCGGTCCCGGCGCGAGCCGCACCGGAAAGAGCGAATTAGAAGAAGGACAAGCGTTCACGCCGCGCTTCGATGCCGATGGGCTGATCGCCTGCGTGACGAAGGACGCGCGCGACGGGCAGATACTGATGCTCGCTTATATGAATGCGGAAGCCTTGCGGCTTACCCTTGAGACCGGCGTGGCGCATTATTGGTCGCGCTCGCGCCAAACGCTCTGGCGCAAAGGCGACACGTCGGGCCAGGTTCAAAAAGTCATCGAAATCCGGACCGATTGCGACCAGGACGCTCTGCTTTTGACGATCGAACCCGGCGGCAACGGCGGCGCTTGCCACACCGGCCGACGCTCCTGCTTCTACCGCAAGGTCGCACTCGGCGGCGATCCGGCACGGCTTGTTTTTGACTAAGGAAATTGCGATCTTATAGCAAAGGCCCCGGACGGCGGCCGATGTTGGTTCTTAAAATTTATGCCTTTTCCGATGTGTAGCGATAGTTCCCGCGCCGCCTTCATCAAACCCGCGTGTTCGCGGTGAACACCCATCCGCTTAAGGCGTTCTTAACCAGGAATTGGAACAGTCTGGAGCAAGGTGAAATGTTCATGGTGAAAGCTAACCAGCCGCCGGCCGGGCCGTCAAGCCATGAACTTTCGCGTCAAGATGCTCACGCGAGGACCGGACAATTGAACGAGATGGGGCCGTTTTACCGTAGGAACGTTAACGGCGCGGGGGCTAACGAACGTGCCGGAGACATCGCCGCCGCTCGCTGGCCAATTATTGGTATCGCGCTTGGCGCGGGCGGCGCGCGCGGCTGGTCGCACATTGGCGTCTTACTCGAACTCAACGCACAAGGAATTTATCCCGATGTGGTCGCCGGGACATCGATTGGGGCCGTGGTCGGGGGAGCCTATGCCGCCGGCAAGTTTAAGGAGATGGAAGATTTCGCCCGCGGCCTGACCAGGAAGCGTGTCATAAGCCTTATGGACGTGTCTTTTTCGGGGGTCAGTTTTCTTGCCGGCGAAAAGCTCCGCCGCCACATCGAACGAGAATTCTCCGGCCGAAACTTCGAGGAGCTTGACAAAAAATTCGCCACTGTCGCGACTGAAGTCGGTTCGGGACACGAAGTCTGGTTGACCAAAGGCGATGTCGCGGATGCCATCCGGGCGTCCTACGCCATGCCGGGGATTTTCGAACCCGTGAAGATCAACGGGCGCTGGTTGTTCGATGGCGCGCTGGTCAATCCCATTCCTGTCACACTCTGCCGCGCGCTTGGCGCCGAGGTCGTCGTCGCCGTCAATCTCGTTGGCGACACGACTTTTCGCGGAACGCTCATCGACGATCGCGTCTCGATAGAGCCGGCGCTCGAAACATACAACCTCGACGCGCCCGAAGCGGGACGCACGCTGAGGGCACGCATCTTCGGTGGAATGGGCGGCAACCTGCGCCGGCTGTTCGGCAAACGCGAAGACGGCGCGCCGGGGATAGGGATCGCCATGATGGATGCGTTCAACATCGCGCAAGGCAGGATTTCGCGCTCGCGCCTCGCCGGCGATCCGCCCGATGTTCTCATCAACGCGCGGCTCGGCACGGTCGGCCTCTTCGATTTTCATCGCGCCGATGAACTGATCGCGATCGGCCGCGAGGCCACGCGCCGCGTCGTTCACGACATCGCCAAAGACGTCGCGATGACTCCCCC
This sequence comes from Methylocella sp., assembly GCA_050728755.1. Taxonomy (GTDB): domain Bacteria; phylum Pseudomonadota; class Alphaproteobacteria; order Rhizobiales; family Beijerinckiaceae; genus Methylocapsa. The sequence continues at coordinate 1,610 of JBOHJU010000076.1, read as the reverse complement.
GGAGAACGCGATCTCGACGCGGTAAATTTGACCTTCCAGGCTCACGCGGTCGCGATATATTCGCGCATCGCCTGATATTCGTGTTCGATTTGCTCGAGCCGGTGTTTGACCACATCGCCGATCGACACAATGCCGGCCAGTTTCCCGTCGACGACGACGGGAAGGTGGCGGCAGCGCCGGACGGTCATTTTTTCCATGGCCGCATGAACGGATTCGTCCTCATCCGTTGTCACGACCGGCGCTGTCATATGTTTTGAGACGGCATCGTCGAGCGCGGCCGCGCCGCCCGCGCCAACCGCATGAAGGATGTCGCGTTCCGATAGCATCCCAAGGACGCGGCCTTGGGCGTCGGCGACCACTGCCGCGCCAATATTCCGCGCCGTCAAAAGCGCGGCGGCTTCGGCCAAGGTCCGATGCGGCTGGGTGGTGACGACGTCCCTTCCCTTGGCCGCGAGGATACATCCAATAGTCATACTTGCCTCCTTGAAAATTTTCCCGATTTGATTAACCGTCCACAGTGCGTTCCTTCAGGTTGCCGCGCTTGGACACCAGCCCCTAGCGTAGTAGCAAAATGCCTTGGTAGAATGCACCCGTTCCGCGACCCGCGCAATATCGCGGCGCAGAGGGGTCTTTTGCGCAGTCTTGCCCGGCCTCACGCCGTGCCGCACCGAGAAAGTCGGGCGCGGAATGGCGGCTCCGATGATTGCAAACCTCGTCGAGGAAGCGCGGATCGGAGTCCTCCTTCAATGTCTTTGTGAAGCTTTCCGCGTTATCGTAAGGATGGCGCGGCGGTTCATGACGCCAACGAGGCCATCGGCGGCGAGCAGCTTCCGGTAACCGGGCGCTGCGCCGCGACCGTGCGGCTGATCGCATTGGTAGGTAGGCGCGCCGTCAGGCGGCATTGACGCCGTGCGCACGGACCTGCCCTTGATGGCACCGGATCAGGGCGAATTTTGGTAGCGGCCTCAGCAGTGCATCAGGCCCGCAAAAGTTTTCTTCGCTTCAATCTTAGGGTGTGGACTCAATTGATCCAGAAGCAGAGGGCGGTGACGAGGCAGACGGCAGCGAGGAAGTTGCGGGCGAGCTTGTCGTAGCGCGTTGCGATACCTCGGAAATCTTTTATGCGGCAGAAGCTTCGCTCGATGATATTGCGTAACCTGTAGAGTTCGGCATCGAAAGGGAAGAGGGCTTTGCGATTGGCCTTGTTAGGAATGACTGGGATGGTGCCCCGGCTTGCGAGGAAGAGGCGCAGATGTTTAGCGTCATAGCCTTTGTCGCCGATCATCCGGCGGCTTGCGGCGGTCGCCGACAACAAGGACGCCGCGCCCTTGATATCGGCCACCTGCCCGCCGGTCAAAAGCAGCGCATGCGGTCTGCCTTCTTCGTCGACAAGCGCATCGATTTTCGTCGTTCGGCCGCCGCGCGAGCGGCCAATGGCTTGCCTCTTCTCCCCCCTTTTGCGCCAGCAGCCGAGCGATGGGCCTTGACGGCGGAGCTGTCGATCATCACGAGCGCAGGGGGATCGCCGGATCCGGCAAGAGCTGCGAAGATCTTTTGCCACAGTCCTCGTTTGCTCCAGCGATTGTACCGGTTGAAAACCGTGGTGTACG
>JBOHJU010000075.1:0-10090 GCA_050728755.1 Methylocella sp. | reverse complement strand
GACAATCCCTATCGCGCCCGCCGTTAGGCGCCCGCGGATCAATCACGTTTTCACCCGCGCTGCGGCTTTCGCGGCAAACTGGCGCCAAGCCGCATCGAAAATGCGGCCGGAAGGAAGACTTACCGCGCCAGCCCAATGGGCGAAATAGATTTTATCGCCAAAGACATCAAGGGGCCCCCCGGCGTCGAAAGTCACCCCATTGGCCTTGTAGAAGCTCTCGCCGGAGGCTCCAGGAATGCATTCGCGCAAGGGGGTGATCTTCAATCCCATCCGGTGCGCGACGAAATTGGTCACCGGCTGGGCGAACAACATGCCGCGCTGACGCACGGCATGAAAGATCGCTTCGTCCTTGTCGATCACGTCATAAAAGTCCTTCAAGCCAAGAATCTCTTTCGAAGCGACGAAGAACCCGTCGTTGAAGAGCATCACGCCGCGCAGAAAATCATATTGTTCGCGCCTTTTGTTGTAGACGTAGTCCGCCGTCGGCGCGGCCACGATGAAATCGCTTTTGCCTGCTTCGAGGCGGCCGAACATCTCGCGAAAATCGCGAAACAGGATGATATCGGCATCGAGATAGATGACCTCGTCGAGCGGCAGCGCGAGGGCAAGAAATTTCCGCAGACGCCGACGATGGCCTGGAAACATCGGATAAAGCCGCTTGGCCAAGGCGTCGAGCTCGGCGCTGTCCGGTTCGACGAAATGGACGCCGTAAATACCGGCGGCCCGGCGCGTCAATGCGACATTTTCGTCATAAGGGATGAGATAGAGAGGGGTCGCCGCATTGGTGGCAAGATAGCTTTCGAGAAATGGCAGAAGCCAATTGATCATCTTGTCGTTGGCGATGATTGCCATCCCATGGTTTTTTGACGGGGGAGCGGAATTTTGCATTTTGTTCATGAATTCACGTGGTATCTTAGCCATCGCTATGAGGATCGGCGATGGACGGCGCCACGTTTCGACTTGAATTGAGGTGTAACTGGTTCGGGCGGAAAATCAGCGCGTGCAGTCGAGGAGCCTTGCTCTTCCTGTAGCTTGGCGAAGGCGGCCGGATCAAGCCGTAGCTGTGCCGGACGGCCGTGAAGGTGGAATGAATCAACAAGCGCAGGCGCAGAAGCCGCCGGCTCCGCGCATAAATGCGGATGACACGCCACTTGCCGGCGCCGCGCGCCGAGACGTGCTGTCTTCCACGCCGCTCGCGGCAAGAGTCGTGGCGATCGTGCATCCGGCGTGGCACTCCTGCGGCAGCCACCAGGTGTTCGTCTCCCAGGCGCGGGCCTATCGCAGCCTCGGCGCGAACGTCATCAGTATCGCGATCGCCGACGCGCCGGGCGCAACCGAAGGTTCCAACCGGCACAAATCCTATATGGCGGCGGCGGCCGATCTCGAAGCCGGCCTGCGCCTTTTCACGGGCATCCCTTTGCACGGGGTTCTGAACCTTGGATTCCTGCGCGCGGCGTGGCGATGGTCGCATGGGAATTTCGCCGGGATTCTGGTCGAGACGGCCAAGCTCGTTCCGCTCCCGGAAGCGCTTGCTCTTGCGCCGCGGGTCGGTCTTATCCACTGCAATCATTTCTTCTGCATGCCGGTGGCGGTCCGCTTGCGCGAGCGGCACAATTGTCCAATCGTTCTCGATACCCATGATCTCCAAGCCCGGCAATTTGTCCTGCGCAATCAAGCGGGCTGGGCCTTGCCGCCGGTGGCGCGCTACGAAGACATGCTTGAAATCGAACTCGACGCCATGCGTCCGGCCGACGTTTTGGTGCATCTCAACGACGAAGAGGCAGCCGTCTTCCAAAAGCTCGTTCCAGAGGGGCGGCACACGTTGCTCTACCCCGCCGTCAACGCCATGCCGGCAGGGTTTGGCGGCGGCGATCCGGTCATCGTCGCCAGCGCCAATTCCGCCAATCGCCTCGGCCTCGTCTGGTTTTTAAAGGAGGTTTTGCCGCTGGCGCCGGATGTCCCGGTCCAAATTTTCGGCAATATCGACCGCCAAATTCAGTGGAGCGCGCCAGGTCTCTTCAGGGCGCATGCCGGGCTCTTCCGCGGAAGGGTCGAGGCCGAGGAGCTCCGGGCCGCTTATCGTAACGCCGCCGCCGTTCTGCTGCCAGCCACGGCCGGGCACGGTATCTCGATCAAGACTATCGAGGCGCTGTCTTGCGGCGCGCCCCTGATTGCGACGCCGCTCGCCTTTCGCGGCCTCGGCATCGACGCGGCCGGTCTTCCAAACGTGACTGTCGCGGAAGACGCCGCCGGCTTCGCGGCGGCCCTGCGCTGCGCCTATGCCGCTCGTCGTTTGCCCGATGCAAGCCGGGAGTCGGCGCCCACCCGGCGAATCTATCAACAGCGCTTTGCATTCGAGGCGTATCGCAAATCGCTGTGGGAGATTGTGCAGCCGCTCGTAGCGACTTGATCGGGGATATTCATGCGGGTTTTACTTTCACGCGAAAACGCCAGGTTGTTGCGGCGGAGAGCCTGTCGAGCCGCAGGCGCGATCAAATTTCAGCCAACGATCGACGCCACATCCAGAGAGACTATTCCCCAAGGCCACGCCGGGGAACCCGCACTTCCTGGCTGGTATGAGGCGACTACCATTTTTTTGTCGCCACTTGGACCGCCAGGAAACCCGTTCGGGTACCACTTTGCGTGGTTCATGTTCCATTTGGGATCGGTGACCTGCACCGCAGGATTGCCGCCCCCGGGCCGATACACGAAGATCGCATACTGACCTTTCGGATGCTCAGAAGAGGGGGGACTGGCGCGGTTGGATTCGAACGCGACCCAATTCCCGTCCGGCGACCACCACGGCGCGCGGCCCTGCCAACTTGGATTGAAGCTGCCCGAGGAAGGTGCTCCTTGTTCCAAGGGCTTTGGGTTGAGTGAATTCAGCGACGTGTCCGTGTTCACGAGCCAGATGTAGTTTTGATCCTGGTTGTATGAGCCCCCCTCCTGGACGTTTTGGCCGGCGAAGGCGATGAGGTTTGGAGATATGGGGTTAACGCTGGGCATTCCTGCCCACAGGCCCGGACCAGCCAGCGCCGTCGCGGGCGTTCCAGCTAGGTTGATCTTCGTTGTGTTCGGGCACGGGACGGCGGGGGTTGCATTGTTGTTCATCACCGCCAGCAGCTGTGCCAAGGGGAACCAGGCCGGATAGCTCATCCCCTCGGTCTTATTCAGCAGTACTGGGTTGATTCCATTGAAACCGACGATCGAGATGCCCTTGCCATTGGAGAACGCGACCTGTCCCTTATACCAAGACCAGTCCGGGCGCGTGGATATGTTGGGCACCTGTGTGCCCCGCAAAAATGGCGCCGGTGTCGCGCCATTCTGCGTCAGATCGAGTTGGTAGAGCACATAGGACGCACTTTTGCCTCGCTGTGGATTCGCCCATCGCTCGAAGATCACGGCCGTGCCCTGTGCGTTCACAACACAGCGATAGTCACAGACGTCCTGCGGGTAACTCATCAGGAACACGGGGTCGATATAGGTAGCGCCCATAAGGTTTCCTTATCTAAAGGCGACTCAAGAGCGACAGGCGCGGGCGAGACTGTAGCATGCTTTCACGGGCTACGGCGGCACGGAGCAGGTCATCCGGGAAACGCGGGCTTACTCCCATTCCACCACGAAATGCTCGGGAAATCCGGTTCCGCCCGTGTTGATTTGGCCGGCCTCGCCGGGCGCGCGGCGCAGGCCCGGCCTTGTGACAAGTGGTTTTAGGATCGCCGGCAGCACGGCGCGGTTGATGTAGGCGCCAAAACACCCGTGTAGCCCGTATCCCCAAAGCATGTACTCGCCCGAAGGCCTGTCCGTGCGAAACGTTTCCGGCGCCTCGATTTTCAGCGGGTCGAACATGGCGGAGAGATTTGCCGCCAGCACCAGGGTATCCTTTGGGATTTTGCGGGCGCGAAAATGTCCCGCCGCGATCTTGGTGTTGCGGGCGGCGCGCCGCATGATGAACGGGTTGATGGGATTGAACCGGAGCGCCTCGAAGACATGGTCGGCGAAAAGCGCGTCGTTGCCGTCGCGCGCGGCCTGCTCCGCCGCGGCCAACACCGCGGGCCGGTCGAGCAATTGGTCAAGCGCTTGCACGGCCGCTTTGGAGAGCGTCGGAATGGCGCCGATCACGAGCCCGATGAGATTGTTGCGGATGCAAAGATCGTCCATGCCGGGTAGGCCGGCCGCTTGCATGACGAGACAGCGTCCGAGCACGTCGTCCTTCGACTCGGGCGATGCCTTGCGCTTGGCGATGGCCGCATCGATGACGGACCGGCACGCGGCCGCGGCGTCGAGCGCTTCCGCGTCCAGCACGGGATTGGCCCGTATATCGGTGAAAAGATACCCGAACATGACCGTCGCCCATTGCATGAACTCGCTGTCCTGCGCGCCGGTGACGCCGAAGTAGTCGGTAACGATCGCAGTTGGCACGCGCAGACTGAGCTCCGGCGGGACGTCGAGTCGGCCTGCCTTTTCGGCGACGAGCTTTTCGGCGAGCCTCCGGGCCAGCGGCTCGACGGTTTCGGCGACGTCGTCGCGCCGCACCGCCAGGCGCATGTTGGAGACGTCGCGTGCATAGAGCGCCGTGTCCTGCATCCCAAGAAAGAAATTCTCTCCTCCCGTGATCGCCCGCATCCTGGGCTCGTAGACGACCTCGAAATCGGCGTTCCGGTCGAGCACCTCGATCACATCTTCGTGGCGCGTCACCAGCGCCGTGCCGTTATTTGGATAGGCGGTATCGAACTTATAACGGACACGGACGGTGGGGAGAAACGCGCGAAAGAACCGCAGCGCGAGCCTCAGGAAGCGCGGTTCCTGGATCGCGGCCTTTGCCTTTGCCTTCAAGCCGGAGCCCTCAGCAGCGAAGATCGCTGCCGGAATCTGGTACAGGGCGGCGAGTCCATCGACAATCGCGCGTGTGCGCACAATGAGAACCGTGACGAAATTCGGCAATGCCATCACTCGTTTCTCCCCGCGTTTGTGAGCTTTACGTGGGGTCAACCACGCCCATGCCGATCATCCGCAAGGCGGTCATGCTTGGCACGAAGAAATATTCGCCGCCGCGAGTTTCGACGAACTGCGGGATGCCTTCGACGATAAAGGGGGGATGCCCGGACGCCGGATCGGCGGGGATCACGAATTTGGCCTTGGGTCCATGTTCGCTGCCGGTGCCGTCCGAATGGTTGCCGACAATTGGGCAAGTGTCGTTGCCCGCGCTCAGATCGAGCCCATAGTTTAACCACTGCTGTTGCACGAATTCGAACTGCCGGAACAGGCCCGCGCAGACAATCAGCATTACGATGCCATGCTCATCTTCGTCCCGCGTGCCTTCCAGTGACTCGCCATAGGGCAGGCCGCGCCGGAGAATGCGGCGGCGATTGTTCAAAACCGACCCCTTCTTGCCGCCGCTAGGATCTAACATGTCGCGGGTGTTGGCCCGCCGCACATGCGCGGAAAGCGGGCATTTGGTCCCCCCCTTGTCATCGCCAAAGGTGAATTTCGCGATTTCGGCGTAGCGCATCGCCGCGCCCGCCGGATCGACGTGATAATCGACGGCCGGATATTGTTTGTTGAAGGCATCCCACTCGGCGACCGTGGGCGCGCGCGACACTGGCACCCCGTCCGGCCAGCGGCCGGCCATTTTGGCCATCAAGGTTTGGCGCGCGTGATCAGAGTTTTCGATGCCGGCGACGGCGCCGAACTGTTCCGCAGTCTTATCCAGAAAGGTTCTGAACGCGGCGACGTTCTGATGCAGCTTGCGATAGGCTACGAAGGTGCCATTGCGGCTGAAGTCGTGCGGCATGGCAGCGCCAGCGATCTCCTGGGCTTCGTCGGGATATCCGAGCAGGAATTCGCCGGTAGCCAGCGGCCGCCAATTGCCCTTGCCGTCGAGGGCGCCGTTGCCGATCTTGAACGTCTGCTCGTAATCATCTGGATACTGCCCATCGAAAACCGGATCGCCGATCGCATCGGTGAAGCCGAAATGCTCCTTCGGCGTGGCCGTGGCCGTACCGTCGGGTTTGCGCTCCAGGAGCGCCGACAACTCTTGGTATTGCAGCTTACGTTGACCTCGGGGATTATGGCCAGCCAGTAGCCGCACGCGGCCGATTTCCCGGCTAAGAGTCTCGATCTCCCTGGTTTTCGTGTCGAGCGCCGCGACGGCCGATCCGTCCGAATTCATCTGAGCATTAAGCATGATAAGAATATGCACCGATTCTGGATCGAGGCCTTCATGGACCCATACTTCATCCCAATGGGTTTGCCAATCTTCGCGGAAATTATCGCCAAGCATGGGCGCGCGTTTGATCATGCCATCGATAAATTCATCCGGCATGCCACGCAACGTGCGCGTCGGAATTTTGAGCGCCAGCAGCCCATACCATGTGAATGCGATATTAACCGCCACTTCGGGACGCTGCACCTCTATTTTGCCGGTCGGGATACGCTGCTTCGACTTCCAGCGCAGCGCCGTGGTGATCATGGGCAACAATGCGGTCACGAATTTGCGTCCCGAATCCGCGTTGTCGATGTGGAAGACCATAACGCGGCCCTTCGGAAAGCCCTGCTTTCCGTAGGCGGTGAGAATATTGCCTTGAATGTCGGCGAGATCGAGTTCGACGGCCATGATGCGCCTCTAAATGCCGATGACGCCCGGCTGTTGCGTGGGTCCGCTGAGGTTGTCCGGTTGATTTTCGGCGGCGAAGTCCCGGAAGGCGGCATGGAGTTGCTCCGCCAACGCTGGATCTCCGGCGAGCCGCTGGTTATCGATCGCGAAGCGGGTGAAGGCACGCTGCAGATGCAGGGCCTTAAGAACAGCCGGAAGATTCGAGTCCGGTGCAGCTGGAAACGGCTTGTTGCCCGCCTTCACGAGGGTCGCATAAGCCAGCCCAAGCCCGCCCGCGAGCACCGCTGCGCCGAGGAGAATAACCATAAAGCCCATCTTCCACCCCACAAAAATAAAGATGAAAAGACCCATCAACAGCACAATGGCGCCGAGGCCAGGCAGAATTAGATATGTCTCAGGCCAGACAGGAAGTTTTTTTATTATCTCATCTGGTTCTTCGACGAAATAATCATTAAAAGACATCGTCGTTTCGATTTGGCCGCGCGCGATATATTTGGCGAACGACGCGCCGTCGTTCACGCTCGAGTCGAAGTCAACGCAGAACGTGAATATGTCTTTCAGCTCCTTTTCCATCGTGTTCCAAAGGGCGACAAGATAGGAATCACGCTCGGCATCGGCGCCGCTCGCAGCGTCGAACTCGGCCCCGAAGAACAGAAACGGGCAAGTCAGATGATCCTGCGGCTGCGCGATCATGGGGTCCTTTAGCGCCGCGCCCAGCAATCCGACAAGCCCATTGGCTTGTTGGCGTCCGTTGTAAGCTACGTCGTCGATGATCGCGAAGCGCACGAAATGATTGCGCGTATTGCGCGCGAAAGGACTCTGTCCGCCGCCGCAAGCGGGTGTCTGCGCGGCGGTCGGCAGCATGGCGAGCTGCTTGCGCAAGGCATGGACCGAAGAGGTGAACGCGGGTCCGTCCTGAATCGAATCCGTTTTGACGGGGACGAGAACCGTCAGGAAATAATGGCCGCCGTCGAATGTCGGCATGAGTTCTCCCCCTAGGACGCCACGCGCCGAATTCAGATGAGCGCTGCGGCCGCCCTCTGTTGATTGTTGACGTAATCTTCGCGGTTGCGGTCGGCGTTCTTCGTGTCGTCGCTGGCGACCGGCGCGTATCCCTGGTAGCCGAGGTCGTTCTGCACCGAGCAAAGCGCCGCGGCATACGCCTTCTGGAATTCCTCGGGCGTCACGGAGTCATGCTGCTGGGCGAGCTGCAGAATGGCGCGCCGCACGCGCAGCGCCGCCTTAATGTCGCGCACTGCCGCGCCTGGCGTTGCATTGTAATAATAGTCAGTGTCGACCTGGTTCACCCTTATGTAGTCTTTGAAGGGGGTACTTGGGATCGACTGCGGGAATTTCGTGCTCGAAACCCAGTACAAGTCGACTCCCGTCGGAATGCCGTCCGAAAACGAGTCGAGATACTGATCCCAGGTCCCGTTGAAGTTGCTAGAGAAGAGCAGATAGTCGTTTTGCAGCTTCTGTCGGCCTTGGCCGTAGTCGGGCCATTGATTCCTTTTGATGATCGCCCAGCGGCCGAAGTGAATGAACAACAGGCCGAGCAATTGCGTCAAGGTGGAAGGAATGGCGCGCGTCGCCATATAGCCCAGCCGCTGGATCCACGTAAAGCACGGCCGCATCGGCGTGACAACGTTCATGACGTAAGCCTTGCCGGCGACGTTGGACATGGCCCTCCTCCTCCGCGCGCGGCGCGGCTTTAATTAGATTTCAGCCCGCAGCAAGCGCGGACGTTCATCTGTTGACAAATCATTATGCCACCCTTTCGATGCTATTGGCAAGCCTAGGCTGGCACCCTGCCCGGGCGGCCCGGCAAAGTAGCGCAATTCGCCACGTAGCGCTCAAGCTATCAAGGTATCGGCCTTGGCTTGCGCGCGCTTGCCGCGACGATTTCCGGCAAGCCGGTCGCAACCTAACATCTCCGGCAACAAATTATTATGGGTCCGCGATTAGTCTGACATGGACGCAACGAGGCCCGCCAAAATGACGCTAGCCGCGATGACACCAGACGCCCACCCGGCACGCTACACCGGCGCATTGCACGGCAATGGTCCGGCTAACGATGATTCGGCGTTTCCCGTCGCTCAGACGGGTCCGGGCTCCAGCCTCGCTGCCGCCTATCTCAATCAATTCAACGAAATGGTAAAATTGATCGAGCGGCTTCCGGGCGCGCCTGAATTGATTGGCGACTTATTGAACTGCCAGCCAACGAGCTACCACGATTATTTCACCGCTTCGGCGATACCAGGGCGCGCCTCCGCGGCCGATGTTTATGCCTCGTTGAACCGCTGCGTGCGACAAAATTTCGAAGATGTTCTCGACGACCTCAACCGCAAGGCCCTCGGCGCCTTGGCCGCGATCAGACGCCACCACAAGACCCATGGTGATTCCCGCCCCGACATCATGACGGACATTTGCGCCCGCGCGGGAACGCATCTTCGCGAAGTGCTTGGCAAGGCCAATGATCTCGTTGGTTATGTTCCAGGCGGGCCCGGCAATTTCGCGCCGCGCCGCAAGCTCCGGGTCTCGCAAGCTTGAGCGCGGTCAATTTGATGCGGGCCGGATTCTGACCTGGGCGAGCACGACCCGGCCGGAACGAACTCCGCAGACCGGCACTGGCACAACCGAGCGGTTTGGCTTAAGGCTGTTGGCGCGCCTTTGCCTTTCCCCGCACGCGGGTTAAAACTTGGTTATACCCGCCGCTCCCTCGCTCCTTCTGATCGCGTTTCTTTAACCATGCGCCTGTCCCGTTATTTTCTGCCGATTCTGCGCGAGACGCCGAAAGAAGCCGAGATCGTCTCGCACCGCTTGATGTTGCGCGCCGGCATGATCCGGCAGGAAGCGGCGGGGATTTACGCTTGGCTGCCGCTCGGACTCCGCGTTTTGCATAAAGTGGCTCGGATCGTGCGCGAGGAAATGGACAGGGCGGGCGCGATCGAACTCTTGATGCCGACCCTCCAGCTCGCCGATTTGTGGCGGGAAACCGGCCGCTACGAGGCCTATGGCCCGGAAATGCTGCGGATCAAGGACCGGCACGAGCGGGAACTCCTCTATGGCCCGACCAACGAGGACATGATCACCGAAATCTTTCGCGCCTATGTCCGTTCCTACCGGGAGCTGCCCAAAATCCTTTATCATGTTCAATGGAAATTTCGTGACGAGCAAAGGCCGCGCTTCGGCGTCATGCGGGGCCGCGAATTCCTGATGAAGGATGCCTATTCCTTCGATGTCGACGAAGCGGCGGCGCGGCTTTCCTACAACAAAATGTTCGTCGCCTATTTGCGGATTTTTTCCCGCATGGGGTTGAAGGCGATCCCGATGCGCGCCGAGACCGGGCCGATCGGCGGCGACTTGAGCCATGAGTTCGTCATTTTGGCGGAAACCGGCGAGTCGGCGGTATTTTGCCACGCCGATGTCTTGGATTTGCCCATCCCGCCTGAGAATACCGATTACGATGGCGAC
>JBOHJU010000074.1:0-10162 GCA_050728755.1 Methylocella sp. | reverse complement strand
AAGGCCTCCACAATACTGGCGTTTGCGGCTTCGTGGTGGATGAGAATAATTGCCCCGGGGTGACCGCCGCCGGACATTTGGAAATCAAGGATGCCGACAATCAAATCCTCATCTACCGGCGCCGCAACGACGCGCAAACCGTTGACCAGAAATTCTTGCAGATTGAGACCCAATTGTTTCGATCACAGAGCCTGGATGATGCGCTGATCGCGCGGTTTCACATGTCCTATAAATCCCTGGAGCTGCTTCCTGAAGAAACCACAAGGTCAATATTTGCCATTTCGTTTACGAACTCGCTATTCGCATCCGGCCGCATTTTTTGGCGCATGTGGGAGCCGATGGTCCGCGATCGTAACTTCAAGGCCGGGATTTTGTTGCGTGAGCCGTTCGAGGAGCTGTCCGAACGGCTGTTGATCTTGAAGTGGGCATCGCTTTCCGGCGCGAATTCGGCGGCCGCCGTCCTTGGACAGGCCGTTCAGCTCTGCGCGAAGGTGTTTTGCGATGTCAATCTCGGCGATCTGACGGCGCTGCAGGATCTGCTTGCGTGCCCCTCCGATGAGTTGCGCGCCGTTCTTTATAATCCGGTCGTCTATCAACTGGCGGCCCCGAACGCCTTCGATCCTCCGCGGACGCCGGAAACCGCCGCCGCGCTCGATTCGTTGGCGGAGATGGACGCGGTTGGCTTGCGCGACGACGCGGGCTCGTTCCTGCGTCTAGTCGCCGCCGTACTGGACCTGCCGGACCAGTTACAAGGCGTTTCGCCGCGCACAAGCCAGACGGTGATTGGGCTTGCGGAAATATTGCGTGAAATGGGCCCGGCGCGCGCCTTGATCGAAAAAGACCTCGAGGTTTATTCCGAAGTGGTCCGGGTTCTTGCGCCGCGTCCGGCGGAGTAAGTATTTTGAGCGGTCCATCTTCAATCAAATGAGCTATTCGATCGGGAAGCGCTTTGATGCAAAAATTCAAGCGGATAGCCGGCATCGATCGCGCGCCGCCAATGGTCCGCCTGATCGCCGCTTCCGATGTGGAAGGGAACACCCCGGATTATCTTGCCGCGAACGGGCGGCCATGGCTGTCGATTGAGCCCATTTCGGTTTTTGCGCCCGGACGGTGGTTTCGCATGCGTTACCGGCTCGGGCTTTACGACCGGCCGGTGCGGCCGCTGGTATGCTACCGGCGAGGCGCGGAGGAGATCGGCTGGCATCTGCTGCCTGGCCCTGTTCTTGGGCGCGCGGATTGGTTTGCTATCGTGCCGGCGGAAGCCACCGCGGTGTGGATATCGCCGGTTTCCGAACCCGGCCGTTTTTGCTTTACTATCGAAGAGATCGAACCTTTATCAAGTCTCGCCTTGCTGCGCATGGGATTGGCGGGGAACAGAGGCCGATTTTTAAGTGCGGTTGGAACCTGGCTTCTGGGGTGGCGGAAGGAAGCCCAAGAAAATCTCCGCTGGTCCATTCAAGGCGCGCCTTTGACCACATGGTCCGCCTATCGCGACAGGCTCTCAGTGGCCGCTCGTCTCGATGGATTCGAGCGCCCGCGCTGCGACTGGGCGCGCGCGCCGGCGGCAAGGCTGTTCGTTCGCCTCGAAACAGCGACCACGGCGGCGCTAATCGATACAACCCTCGCGTCGCTTCGCGATCAACTCTACCCGCGCTGGACACTCACGGTTCTCGGAACCTCGGAGGACGCTGCAGTCAACGGCCGGCTCAATTCGTGGCTGACCGAGGATGCCCGGCTAGCGGTGCGCGGCGGACGGATGGATCTTGATGGCGAAGACGCCGATTTTGTTGCATTCTTGGAATTTGGCGACCGTCTCGCGCCCCACGCGCTCGCATGTTTTATCGAGGCGAGCCAAAGGGCGCCGGATGCTTTGGTGCTTTACTGCGACGAGGAGACTGCGACTTTGGGCGGCCAGGCGCCCATATTCAAACCGGATTGGAGCGCCCATTTCCAAGCCGTAAGACCATATGTTGGACGACTGATGTTGACAAGGCTTTGCCACGCGCGCCGCCGGATCCTATTGGCGAAAGTCCCCATCCTTGAGACCGGCTTTGTCCAAAACGTCCTTCGCGGCCTGGGGCGTCGAGACGTTCGCCATATCAGGCGGTTTCTCGTGCAAACGAGGCGAAGACGCCAGGAAGAGCAGGACGTAACCGCGGCAAGCGAGCCGCGTCGCGCGCGGGCACCCGAAACAAGCGTGACAATCGTGATGGTTACGCGCGACAACGCGGATTTTTTGCGCCGGACGATCTCTGGCATTTTGGAGAAAACCCGGTTTGCGCGGCTCGATCTCGTCATTGTCGACAATGGCAGCACTGATCCGCGGGCTCTCTCCCTGCTTCGATCGGCCGAAACGGACGAGCGCGTCACGCTGCTGCGTGCTCCCAAGCCCTTCAATTTCTCCACCTTGAACAATCTCGGCGCCGCAAAGGCGCGGGGCGACGTCCTTGTTTTCTTGAATAACGACATGGAAGTCATCGAGCCCGGATGGCTCCGCGAGCTTGTCGAACGGGCGATCGACCCGCAGGTTGGCGCTGTTGGCTGCAAGCTCCTTTATCCGAACGGACGAATTCAGCACGCCGGAGTGGTCCTCGGCATTGGCGAGGGCGTGGGGCATTTCGATGCCGGTCTGCGCGATGGGAAGCCGGGCTGGCTTGGCCGCAATCTTATCCCGCACGAGGCATCGGCGGTTACCGGAGCGTGTCTTGCCGTCGAGCGGGCGAAATTCGCGGCCGCCAGCGGGTTTGATGTCCGTCTCCCGGTGGAATACAACGACATAGACCTTTGCCTGCGGCTCGAAGAACTCGGATTCGCAACCCTCTGGACGCCGTTCGCGCGTGTCGTTCATTTTGAATCGGCAAGCCGCGGCAAGGCGACGTTCCGCCGTCTCGACACGCACGCGGCCGAGCGCGCCTACTTCCACCAACGCTGGGCCGACCGGCTGCGCGACGATCCTTTTTTTCATCCTGGTCTCTCGCTCGTCAGCTTAACGGCCGCCCTCGCCTGAGAGGAAGCGATTCGCTGGCGGGTTTGCAAAAAGAGCGTTATCTGGCGGCATGGCCAAAGAGGTATTCGACGGGCGGCCGGTTTGCGATCGGATTGGCGGTCCTGCGCTACATGGAACAGCAATGGACGGATCCGCCGAGAATCCCGAGGCAAAAGAGGCGCCAGGATTGGCCGAACCAACCGGGATGCAACAAACATCGCCGGAAAGCCCTGGCCTGTCCATTCCAGCGCGTGCTGGCACGGATGAACGGGCGCCGCGCGACGAGCGGGCGGCGATAAACCGGAATTCTTTTATTGTACAAGTTCATTTGGCTGAACTCGCCGCGAAGCTGATGCGTTTCGAGCTTTGGCTGCGCGCTTGCTCCTCGCCGAGAACCAGGCTTCGCGGTCTAGTGAGGATCTTGCGGTTTACCGTCATACTCGATGACGCGCGCTTTCGCAGCGAACGGCTGGTTTTCGATTCCTCGCGGAGCGTCTTTATGCGCAGGGTCGATTTTGCCGCTTTCGCGGGCCATTTGCGGCGCTCATTCGGTTTTTTTCCGCCCGCCATCTATCGAGTTGAACCCCGCCAGGGGCTCGCTCTTGCCCGGCGGCCGAGAATTCTGCATGCGATCGCGAATGTCTGGGTCGGCGGCTCGACGCAGATTATCGTCGATCTCCACAATCATCTTGGCCACCGCTTCGAAATGAAGGTCGTGACGTCCTCTTTGCCCGCCCATGGTTCTCACAAGGGGATGTCGATCGATGTCGTGCGAAGACCCAATTCCCATCGTCTTGTGCGCTCAATATTCCGCCGTTTTCAGCCGCACATCCTGCATGTTCATTACTGGGGAGATGTCGACGAACTTTGGTACAAGACGATATTTGAGATCGCGGCTGAATTCGGTTGTCCGATACTGCAAAACATCAATACGCCGGTTGCGCCGTTTGCGGGGGTGCGTGTCGATCACAATGTCTTCGTTTCGCGCAGCGTCCATGACCAATTCGGCTCGGCCGTTCCGGCGAGTGTCATCCATCCCGGCATCGAACTTGACCGCTTCGCGCCCCCCGCCGCAATCGACCCGCATGCGTTTGATGCCATCGGCATGATTTACAGGCTCGAGTCCGACAAGCTGGACAAGGATGCGATCGAATTATTTCTTGCGATTGCCAAAAGACGGCCAAAAGCACGCATCGTCGTCATTGGCGATGGATCCTTGTTCGCGCATTTCCGGTCGCGGGTCGAGCAGGAAGGCAGGCTTTCTCAATTTGAGTTTACCGGCTATGTGCCTTATGAGGAGCTCCCGGCGCAATTCGCAAGATTCAGGACCTTTGTCGCGCCGGTGCGGCAAGAGAGCTTTGGTCAGGTAGTTCCGTTTGCGATGAGTGCCGGATTGGCGGTCGCGGGGTACAATGTGGGCGCCATCCCCGAAATTCTTGGCGGCGCGGAGACGCTCGGCGCCACTCTCGC
This sequence comes from Methylocella sp., assembly GCA_050728755.1. Classification (GTDB taxonomy): domain Bacteria; phylum Pseudomonadota; class Alphaproteobacteria; order Rhizobiales; family Beijerinckiaceae; genus Methylocapsa. Next base: position 5,706 of record JBOHJU010000074.1, on the reverse strand, counting down.
CGAAACGGCTGAAATCGTTGCCGCGCTTCTCGACGATCGAAAGCGGATCGCGGCTCTTGGCGAACACAATCGCGCCCGCGCGCTCGAACGCTTTTCGGTGGAGGACATGGCAATCGGCTATTTCCATCTCTACCGCGACCTTGCCCCGCGTGAGGTCGATATTCTAGGCGGGCTTCCGGACGCGGTTCATTTTCCCATTTAACGAGTGCCATAATTATGACGGTGAGAGCGCTCGTTACCGGCGCCAGCGGCTTTCTCGGCCGAGCCCTCGTCCCTGCTCTGTTGGCCGCGGGCGAAAGCGTGGTCGCGACCGGCCGCAAAACTTGCCCTTTTGCGCCGCATCCGCGCCTGATCTGGCGACAAGCGGATCTAGCCGATTCGGCCGTGCCGCTGGCCGGGATCCTGCGCGGCGTCGATACAATCTATCATTTGAGCTGGTCGACGGTCCCCGCCGATTCAAATCTGGCGCCTTCCGAAGACGCACGGGTCAACGTTGTCGGGTCCTTGCGCTTGCTCGAAAGCATCGAGCGTGGAATAAGCCGACGGTTCGTATTCGCGTCCTCCGGTGGAACGGTCTACGGTCGACTCGTTAAGACGCCGGCGCCGGAGGAGCATCCGCTGAGGCCGTTGTCCGCCTACGGCGTGTCAAAACTTTCGGTCGAAGCCTATCTCGATCTTTTTGCCTCATTTGGCATCATTCGGCCGGTGTCGCTCAGGATCGGAAATCTGTTTGGGCCGGGACAGGAAACCGGGCGGCTTTTTGGCGTCGTCTCCCATTTCAGCAAGCAGGCGCTTGCGGGCGCGCCGATCCGCATGTTTGGCGACGGCGCGGTCGTGCGCGATTACGTATATATCGGCGACGCCGTGGAAGCGCTGCTGCGCGCCGGGCACACCGAATCGTCCTCCGCGGCGCTCAACATCGGCAGCGGGGAAGGCCGTTCGCTGAACGGCATCGTTGCCGTTCTACAAAAGCATTTGGCTAAGCCGATCATGGTCGAGCGCGAGCCAGGAAGGCCGTTCGACGTGCCGGTCTCGGTGCTCGATTCGGCCAAAGCTCGGGCCGAACTTGGCTGGTCGGCACGTGTTTCCTTCGAGGAAGGCGTCGCAAAAACCCTTGCAAGCATGGCTAAAGCCGTAAAATGAAAATCGCGCTCTACGTCCATTGCTTTTTCCCGCGCCATTTTTACGGCACGGAGGCCTATACCCTGGCCCTTGCGAAAGAACTGGCCACGGCCGGGCATGAACCTGTCGTGGTGTCGGCGACACTGGCCGGCGAACCGGGCCAAAAGCACGTTATCGAGGAGTATATCCATGAAGGCGTTCGCGTCGTCTCAATCGACAAGAATCTTTTCCCGAACCGCGGCGTTCGCGCCAGCTACGAGCAGCCTGCCCTGCGGCATCTCCACGAGCGCCTGCTTCGCCAACTGCGGCCCGATGTCATTCATGTCTGCCATCTGATCAGCCACACGACGGCATTGCTCGACGTGGCGCGGCGGATGAACCTTCCGGTATTTGCAACGCTGACCGATTTTTTTGGATTTTGCTACACGAACCGGCTTGAGAGCGCGGAAGGGGCCCTCTGCGAGGGGCCGGACCCGGAGCGCGCCAATTGCATCGCCTGTTTTCTCAAGCTCGCCGGTTCGCGTCCCAACGCCGAATTCATCGCCAAGCTTGGCGGACACTGGCTTCTGCGGGTGCCCGTCTCGCGCCAGCTCGCCCGGCTCGGCCGCCGCGAGCGGAAGCCTTTCACCATCAGCTCCTTCGCTCCAAACGACATCGTCCTGCGGCCCGGGATTTTACGCCGCGCAATGGAGGTCTATCGCGAGGCCATCGCACCTACCCTGTTCCTGAAGAGCGCCTATGAGCGCAACGGTTTTCCCGCGCCGTTGCGCCTCAGCCATTTCGGTATCGAAATCGACCGCTCGCCCAAACCGGCGCGCGACGATCCTCGCGCGGTGCGGCTCGGCTTCATCGGCCAGCTTTCCCCGCACAAGGGAGCGCATCTCCTGGTCGAGGCCTTGCGCGCCAGCGGCCGCGCCAATCTTTCGCTCACGGTCTGGGGGCCACAGGATCAAGATCCAGGATATCACGCCAAATTGCGGCGGCAGGCGGAGGGACTCCAGATCAAATTTCCGGGAATTTTGCCGCGGGCGGAACTGGCGCAGGCGCTTGGCAGGCTGGACTACCTCGCAATTCCGTCCACTTGGTATGAAAACAGTCCGCTCATTCTGTTGCAGGCCCTGGCGACGCATACGCCGGTTATCGTGGCGGATGTGCCCGGGATGACGGAATTTGTCGAAAACGGCGTCAACGGATTTCATTTTGCGCGCGGCAATCTCGGTAGCCTTACCGGCATATTACGAAAAGTCGCGGACGCGCCAAATCTCGCCAGCGCGATGTGCGCCGCTAGTTCGTACGAGAGGGTTCCGGCCGATATGGCAAGCGATCTCCTCGCCCTCTACGCGGGCCATTGCATCGTTGCGCCCGATTAGCCCGATTCCGAGGCGCCGGCGGGAATACCGGCGGGGCGCTCCCGTATTGCCGATGCGGCGTTGTCAAATTGCACCGGGGTCCCTTGCATCCCTTGGATACGATAACCGGTGGCTTTCCTGGACTGGCGCTTTGCCGACGCGGTTTCGCCAAAATGGCGAGTTATGATTTCCTCTTCGAAAAAGGGCCAACCATGACTTCCAGGAGCAGGCCGGCCGCGGACGCCCCGATGGCGGTTAGACGTAGCATGGGACGCAAGGTGTGATTGCATCGAAAACGAAATCCAGCGACGCAACAGAGCCTGGTTCGCTTGCCGGGATGCACGCGGCTGCTCTCGAGCGCGCCGCGATAGCCGCGGAGGAATTGCGTCGCTCGGCGCGCGCGGTCCGGCTCGCCAAAACGAGGACCGTCTCGCGGACAAGCTGGGCCATCGCAGCGCGAATCGCCTCTCAAACCTTCAGTCCAGTCCGGCGATCCCGCTCTGGCCTATTCGGGTTTCTGGCCTTTTTCGCCGCGCCGGCTGTGTTGGCGGTGGTCTATTTTTCGTTCATCGCTTCGAGCCAGTATACGTCGGAGGCGCGTTTTGCGGTCAGGGGCGGCGCCCGGCCGCACATGGACACTATCGCGGCACTGACCGGCCTTGCATCCTTCACACAGGCGCAGGATTCTCTCATCGTCGTTAACTACGTGAAAAGCCAGGCCCTGGTCGAAGCCCTCGATCGCCAGCTCGACCTGCGCGCGATCTTTGGACGCGCCGGAATCGACTGGATTTCCCGCTTTAATGCCGGCGATCCGATCGAAGATCTCGTCAAATATTGGAAAGGGCACATCAAAACGTCGATCGAAGCACCGTCCGGGATCGTAACCTTGCGGGTGAGTGCATTTTCGCCGGAAGAGGCGCTCAGAATTGCCAACGCGACAGTCGATTTGAGCGAGCGCCTGGTCAACGGGCTTTCGACCCGCGCGCGGCAAGACGCGGTCGCGGAAGCAGAAGCGGAACTGGCGCGCGCCGAAACGCGCCTGACCCATGCGCTCACGACCATGCGGGATCTCCGTAATCAGCAATCGACACTCGATCCGCAACGCACGGGCGAGGGAATCGGCCGCTTGATCTCCGAGCTGCGCCTGGAAAAAATGCACCTCGAACAGGAACTAACGGCATCGAAGCGGGGAGATGTCAGCGACGCCGCGCCGCAGGTTCAGATCATGCGCACCCGCGTCGACGTGATCGGCGAACAAATTACAGGCCTCGAGGAAATGTTGACCTCGAAAGATGCTGCGGCGCCCGGTACAATCGCCGGAAAGATCACTCGCTTCGACGCGTTCGAACTGGAGCAGCAGATCGCCGAAAAGCAGTATACGCTGGCCGCCGCCGCCCTGGAGCGCGCCCGGGCCGATGCGGAAGGAAAGCACGTCTATCTCGCGACGTTTGTCCATCCGGTTCTTGCGCAGGATTCGACCTATCCGAAACGAGTCCTTTTCAGCCTGCTTGGAGTAGCCGCGGTCGCCTTGCTTTATGCGATTGGCATGGCTTTTTGGCGGGCGGCGTCCCGCAAGCTCCTGAGGTGATGGCGCGCAATGATCCGGCTTTCCCGCGTGTCGAAAGTTTACAAAACCGAGAACCATCGCAAGGTCGTTCTCGACGATGTCACGTATTTGTTCGATGAGCGGCATACCTACGGCATCTTTGGCTCGAACGGGGCGGGGAAATCGACGCTTCTGCGCCTGATCGGCGGCAGCGAGCTGCCCAATTCCGGCGAAATCTTCCGCGATGTGCGGATCTCCTGGCCGCTTGGTTTCGGCGGCGGATTTCATCCCCTGATGACGGGCCGGGAGAATATCAAATTCGTTAGCCGGATCTACGGCGCCAACCTGCGGCGCGTGATCGATTTCGTCGAGTATTTTTCCGAACTCGGAAACTATCTCGAAATGCCGGTCAGCACTTATTCGTCCGGCATGGCGGCCCGCCTCGCTTTCGGCCTCTCCATGGCGATCGATTTCGATTGCTACCTCGTCGACGAAATCACCGCCGTCGGCGATTCGCGATTCGCCATGCGGTGCCAGCAGGCATTCGACGAAAAACGCGGCCGCAGCAGCATGATCATGGTCTCGCATGACATCGGCACGGTTAAGGCATATTGTGACCGCGGCCTCGTACTTTACCGCGGCAAGCTTGTGGCCTTCAGTCAAATCGACGACGCGATAGAGTTTTACCGGAAGAATCTTTGATAATTCATCCAAAAGCCCGGAAGGTGACCGGGGCGGGAATGACCTCCGGCGGGGCGCCGGTTCGAGAGACGATACTATCGATGTCGGGATGCCCGGCGCGTGTTGCTGGAAGAGGTCTTGGAAAGTGAGAAACTTCATTCGGATCCTAAGGCGATGATCGAAGCAACGCCGGCGGCAGAGCCGTTGCGGCGGCCCCGCGCTTCCCCGCTCGCGATCAACGCGGCCGCGATTGGGGCGATCCTATTGCGCGACATTAGACTACGAGCGGGACCATACTATACGGGATTTTTTATGGTTTTATTGATGCCTCTGGCGCATTTACTGATCCTAGTGACAATTTACCGCATACTTGGCCGCTTGGCTCCGCAGGGAACGGATCAGATGGTCTATTTCGGCATATCCGTCTTGCCGTTCGTGATTTACACGTACTTGTCGCGGCGGATCGTTTATTCGCTCACCGAAAATCGTCCGCTTCTTTATTTTAACCGTGTGAAGATTTTCGATGTTCTCCTTGCTAGAGGTATCTTGGAGGCGGCCGGCTCCGTCGTTGTTTTTGTAATTGTCGTCTCCATATTGGCGGTTTATTCAACTGATTTTTCGCCGCGCGACTGGCCTGGGATCGTGTTCGCGGTCGCCGCGACAATTTATTACAGCTTTTCTATCAGTGTTCCCAATGCGTTGATCGCCCGTGTCTTCCCGGTTTGGGCTTTGGTTTTCAATCTTTCCATACCGGTGGTTTGGCTCGCCTCTGGCATCGTTTTCTTTCCAGCCGCCATTCCGGAGCCTTATGACCGGTGGCTTGCCTTGAACCCCTTGCTGCAATGTGTCGAGTGGATTCGTTATTCTTATTACGAGGACTATCCCGACAAGCTTCTCAATATTCCTTACATCATCATCTTTGCGACTACGTGTCTTGTCGTCAGCTTGATCGCCGAGAGGCTTGCCCGGCGTGTGCTTCTTTCAAATTAATATCAAGTTCCAGTGATC